>CAJJCQ010000112.1 GCA_905182725.1 uncultured Candidatus Poseidoniales archaeon | reverse complement strand
TCAGAATCGTTGACTTCGGGATGGAATTGTAATCCAAACCGGTCACCTTGTTTATTTTCCATTCCTTGAACTTTACACGAAGGGCTGCTTGCTGTGACGAAAAACCCTTCCGGAACAACGTGAACTTCATCGTTATGCGATTCCCAAACGGTTTGTGAAGCAGTTGTATTGGCAAAAATCACTCCACCACCGTTTTGCAATTCTATTTGCATGGCCCCAAACTCAGGTTCGGGGGACTCGCGCGCATCTCCGCCGTAAAAGCGAGCCATGAATTGATGGCCAGCGCAAATTCCGAGAACAGGAACATCCAGTTCGAGGTAGGCTCCACAATTTCCAAGTTCTCCAGTGAGGCCAACTCTTGCTGCGCCACCAGAGAGGATGATTCCATCGACCTCTCGTAACTCTTCAACCGGTGTATTATTCTCAATAATTTTCGTATCGACCTTCAGATATCGAAGCATGCGCCATTCTCTGTGCGTCCATTGTCCGCCGTTGTCGACGACATCGATGACGAGTGGTTTTTCTTCCATGCTTTCACCTGTATTTTTTCCTGTGTTGGTCGAATAACCTTGAACATGCCGCACTAAAACGGAAGAAGAATGGGTTGATGGGGCAGGAGCATAACGGGAGGGCATGGTGCGAGTCTTGGTGGTTGGTGCTGGACTTGCGGGCCTTGCTTGCGCTCTTGAAGCCACAACATCTGGGCACCATGTCGTCGTACTCGAACGCTCTTCAAGAATTGGCGGACGTGGTACAACACAAAACCTCGATGAGTTCCCAGTAGGGTTTGGCCCCCATCTTTTTCTCAAGAAAGGTCCGTTTCACGACCTTGTTCGAAAATTAAGCCGAGTCAAACTCGCCGCCACCCCACTCCGTCTTGACCGCACCGAAATCATCGGCCAGGGAATCATCCGGCCTTCGGACGATATCAAAACTTCAATAATCAATAAACGAATTTTACGCGATGCCAACAGCGATGAGCCTTTGGTCGAGGGCTGCCAACTCCTTTCCTCATGGGGGGGCGGACCGAGCGAACTTCGATACGCCGGCTTGCAAAAAAATCAACTCATGGTTTCCAATGAAGGTTGGGCAGGGATGATTGGACGGCTTGCAGCAGCATTAGATGAAGTCGGCGTCTTCATTGAATGTGGCCCGGAAGTACAACGTATTGAGCCGGGTAAAGCAATTCTTGCTGACGGTCGAGAAATCGAGACTGATGTCATTGTCCTTGCATGCGGGCCATCCGCTGCCCGAAAAATCACCCGTACACTCGATGAACAACGAGCTACAGATTTATTTTCACCGCTCGAAAGAATCACGGCAAGTTTCGTGGAAGTCGGCTTGGATTCCAAATCTCTCTCTGGAAAACACGCCGTGATCGATGTACTCCATAAGCACATTGTACTCGACTATCGTGCGATTCAACCGCGACTCGGGCGTGAAGGCAGTCATCTTTCAGCGCTCGCAATTGGTGGCCTTGATTCAGACCCCGGTGAAACACGGTACGCTTCAGCAGATGAACGCCTCGCCTCGCTCAAATCCTTCCTTGATAAGAGGGCAAGCGGCTGGCAAGAACATGTGATTCATCAGTCGGAACAATCGAAAATCACCGTTCATGATACGAACACTTCTCGAATCACCCAACAATCGATGGCTGACCTTGGGGTGCTTTTTGCCGGGGCTTGGGTCGAAGGAGAGCACATACTGGCTGATGGAGCGATCTCATCGGGTCGCTTAGCGGGTAGAAGTATTGCAGCAGCCAAACGTTGAACACTTATCCACCTCCAACCAATGGACGGGTTATGCGCTTCGTTTCATGGAACGTCAACGGCATCCGCGCCGCAATAAGAAAAGGAATTGATGCTTATTTTGAGGCCTTCGATGCGGACGTCATCATGCTCCAAGAAGTGCGGGCACTTCCTGAACAATTACCAAAAGATTGGAATTGGCCAGAAGGCTATCAGACTCACCTCCATTGTGCTGAAAAGAAAGGCTATTCAGGCGTAGCAACCCTTTCTCGTTCAGGCTTTGAGAGCATTGAAACAGGCATGAATGGCACCGTCGACGAAGGCGATACTGAGGGGCGTATTTTGGTGACAGAACATCAAGGATTCACCTGCGTCAACACCTACTTGCCAAGCGGTTCGAACAAACAAGAACGACAAGAATTCAAAGATGCGTGGATGGGCGAATGGCGCGCATTTCTTGCCCCTTACCTCACATCGAAACAACCAGTCATAGTCTGCGGCGACCTCAACGTCGCCCATACCGAAGACGATATTTGGAACGCAAAAGGCAATGCGAAATCAAGTGGATTTCTTCCACATGAGCGGGAATGGTTCACCCACCTTCTCGCCGATGGATGGGTCGATGCTTTCCGAGAGCATGTAGGCGATGGAGAAAAAATCTATTCTTGGTGGTCAAACCGTGGACAAGCTCGAGCACTTAACCGAGGTTGGCGAATCGATTATTTCCTCCTCAACCCCGCAGCAGCAGCACTGGTTGAAAATGTTAGTATCGAGCGACAAGGCGGGATTGATGTTTCTGACCACGCGCCAGTCATCTTGGATTTGAAACTCTAAACATTCTCTTCTATATCTGCAAAATCGATCAGCAGAGCATCGACTAAATCGCGCAAGGCTTGGAGACTTGAGTGTTGAATTTTCACTGTAAGGTGGATTTCTCCGCTTTTCTCAAGCGAACTTACTTCACAGTTTGAACGCTGGGCGGCTGTGATAAAAAGGGGGGCGAGTTTAGCATCTCCCGTCCATTCAATCGTTGCTTCATGCAACTCGCTCATGTCAACTGGTAGAGGTGGGCTATTATGAGGATGACTCGTCGCAGAACCATGGCGAAGCGGAGTGATGAGTTTTCCGTACTTGCCGGAACCGGGGGTGTTGACCTTGGAGAGGCGCGAACAAATCACGAAGGTCGGAAAGCAATTCTGCTGGTTCGCGGCGATGAAGACACTTTGGAATTCATCTCCTTAGTTGGTACGATGGGCATTACGATTGTCGAAACCCTTCATCAACCAGGGCACATCGATCCACGAGGCTATTTCGGTAAAGGTCGGTTACAAGATGTCGCCGATGAACTCACTTCACGCACCTTGCCAAATCACCCATGGCAGAATGTGGATTTGGTACTGATCCACACCAATGCTTCACCCCGGCAACTGGTCGGTGTCAGTGAAGCGGTTGGAGTGGAAGTTTGGGACCGTGTACGATTGTTACTCTCTTTGTTTACTTCACATGCCTCATCACTCGAAGCGAGAACCCAAGTCCGCATTGCTCGTATGCAAAGTGACCGAACCGTTCTACGTGAACTTGCAAATCAGGAAACCACGGGTGAAAGAGCAGGATACGGCGGTGGTGGTAGCACAGCATTACAAGCTATCATCGATAACATGAACAAGGAACTTACACACCTGCGGAAACGCCAGAAAAAGCACGCTGTTGCCCAATCGGAGCGAAGAAAACAACGTTCCCGTGGCGGGGCTATGACGGTCGGATTGGCAGGCTACACCAATGCCGGAAAGTCAAGCCTCTTCCTTTCCCTTTCAGGAAAAGAAGTGCTCGTGAAGGATAAATTATTCTCAACCTTAGAAACGGTAATTGGCCGGATGGAAGACAGCCCTCGAGTTCTCTTAGCCGATACAATCGGTTTCATCGACCATCTCCCAAGCACAACCCTCGACGCATTCCGCGCTACGTTAGCGGAAGCCTTGGAAAGCGATTTGCTACTTATTTTAGCAGATGTAAGTGATGAACCCGAAGAATTAGAACGAAAACTCTTCACTTCACGCAGCGAAGTATTCACTCGCTTTTACGGTGAAGAAATCGATGAAGAATTCCCATGGAAATCAGTCGATACGTCCGTAGTCAACCACGTCGTAACCGTTTTGACCAAATGTGACCAGGCAACGGAAGCCCAAAAAGAGGAAGGGATTGCAACGGTTGCTGCACTCGGTTTGCCTGAACCAATCCTCATTTCAGCCCATTCGGGTGAAGGTATGCAGGAGCTCAAGGATACAATTCTCTTACATCTTTTCGGACCGCCGATGGATTTGTTTCTCCTTCCAGTTCCTGCAGAAGGTGGCCGAGCTGTGGAAGGTTTAGTTTCAGATGTGTACGAAGCCGGATTAGTCGCAGGCCGCATCAATCACGATGACGGTATAGTGGAATTGAGAGTTTGGATACACGAGCATGCTTTGGCAAGATTACTTGCGCACTCAAAACATCGCATTGAAGTGAAGTAGGACGGTGTTCTACGCAAAGCATGGCCGAGTTGGAAGGGGATACTTCTACCAGCGAGCCAATTCCCGAAGTGAATGATTACATCGATGAATTAACCGGGTTATCTGAGCCAAAAGGAGAACTCACCTTCGCCTCTTCAACAACCGTTCTTACAATGCCCGACCCAATCATGCATCCAATGGGTCAAGCAATCGGAGTTTTTCTGCTCTTCATCTGCCTTCTTGGTTTCCTCAATGGAGTTGATTATGCATCGCCAGACGATGGGCTAGTCCGCCCTGATGAATTTGTCTATCGCCTTTCTTTGACAGCCCCTGATGAAACAGCTACGTTTCGCGGTGTTGTCTATGACCATGAAGATCAGCCTTTAGAAAACGCTACTGTTTACATCTCTTGGGATGACGATGGAATTTGGAATTCAACAGAAATTCTGACAAAGAGCGATGGCTCATTTGAATTTGAACGGCTTGACCCTGGTTTAACACGCGTCGACATCATTGTCGAGCGAGACGATCACCGCGATGTCTATTCGAACCGTGTGCTGCTTTCACCTCCTGCGATGATTGAACCAGTCGGTTTTACCACCATCGATTTCACAATCCCTTCTCCAGAAGATTTCGCCACCCAGCCCTGCACGAATGGAGCCGATGAATGCGAGATACGAACCATCGACATGACATCAGAACAAATGGACCATCCACTTATGGACCCGGGCGCTTCGAGCATTTACATCACCATCGGTTTTGCTTTCATGGGTCTTGCTTTGATTGCTACAGGGTTCACAGTATGGGCAATGAAAACAGGCTCGATTGCTATCCTGCGTACAGCAGCAACACTCTCGTTTTTCGGAATGGGTCATTATTACGCCGCATGTTGCTTTGGAATCGTCGCATTCCTCCTGACATTTGCCGTGCCTAAACGCCATATTACGGTGGGGGAAAGCTCTCCGCCAAATGGGCAGTTGTGACACAAGCACTCCATCCAACTTAAGGGGGCTCAGCCCAACAGGGCACCATGGACCTCTTCGCTTCGGCATGGATGACGCGGTCTCTTGGCGAATCCGTTTCTGCAGTTCACCTTGTACAAGAAGGGGGGATTTTTGCCGGAGGGTGGAATGGTAATCTCAAACACTGGGACGCTGAAGGAGAACTCGTATGGGCTGCAACACTCCCTGACCGAATCACCGTTCTTGCCATCCATGGAGACTCAGTCTTTGCAACGGCCGGTTTACATGTCGTTTGTCTTGAAGCGACAACAGGTGACCAGAGATGGAGCCATGCCTTAGAAGGCAGTGCCGATTCTCTGTATGTTTTTGAGGGACTCCTGTATGCAGTATCTTCAGTCTATGATATTGAGCATAATGATTTTCTTGAATCGGCGGTTTGGAACTTTTCATTTGACGGCACGATGAACTGGATTCAGCGAATGGACGAACGCCCATGGACCATTCAAGAATTCAAAGGCGAATTATTTTTCGGATTGGGGCGGCCCAAATGTGGATTTTCAGCGATCGACCCCCAAGGAACAATCACTCATAGTACAGTCAAAACTGATTCTCCGATCACCTGTGGTTCTGCCACCCCCTCTGCCATGCTTTTCGGCCACGCTAACGGCGCAGTGTCGAATCAGAAAGGCGAAGTTATCTCTTCTGAACAAAGCGCAATCGAACTTCTTTACGCAACATCCAAAGGCTACGTTGCTGCATTGGAAGACGGAACACTTCTTTCGAGAAAAGCCGAGGCCGAATTATGGTCTGCTGCCGGAGACGCCGTCGCCGTTCAATCAGGGGGCTTTTCATTCCAAGGAAATCAAACTCACTGGGTAGGCCGATGGTCCGGTTCACAAGGGGTCATTGAGATTCGAAACATCGATTCAGGTGATCTCTTGATATCGACTCAAAGCCCTCGTTGTGAATCGATTGCGTCCGACTCAACACGTGTGGCTCTCGGTTTTGAAAACGGGGAAATCAGATTATGGGAGCAGAGTATGTTTGAACGTCGAATGCTCGGTGGGCATGAAACTGAAGAAAAGAATGAACGGAAATCGGCTCTTCAGGACAAACTACGCGCTCTTCGTGACCGATGAAACATTTCACTTCATCAATTATCCCAAACGCTGACCGGAGTATCTGCGACGCTACTTGAATCGATATCAGTTCCAACTTCGTACTGCTGTTGTTGCGGCATTTCCCCTATTGGTTGCACAGGGGTTTGAGTTTGCATCTGCATTCCCGAGGCCATACCTTGTTGAGGCATATGGCCAATCATTGGAGCTGGTTTTCCGCCAGTTAAAAGTCCGACCAAAAGAAGAATTCCGCCCAGGCCACAGCAACATGAACCAGCAATAGCGAAAAGACCACTGCCGAACAATTGTTCTAAACCCCCGAGGAAGGCTAAATCATATTCATCCGCATTAAAAACATATATTGAAACCTCACTTGAGATGGTATAATTCTCTCCAATATTGCATTTATATTCGACCTCAGAGTCTATGGTAGCACAAACATAACCGAAAATCACCCGGCCATCATCTGGAAGTTCATCTAACATTTCGTCAGAAAACTCGGAGTTAACATCCGAGGCAAGGCAGGTAAGTTGACTGGCATCTTCTGTTACATCGACGCCTTGCGAATCGGTTACTTTGAACACCACATCTTGGCAGACATCCGTCTTCCCGTCTTCATCGACATCGCCATAGGTTCCATTCATTAAGATGTATAAGCCAGATGAGCCCGCGCCATCCTCGTCGATAAATGTGAATGTATGCGAGGTATTTGGGCCTGTGATGTAATCATTTATGTCAATACTTTCGAGTTCATCAATTACGTTACTGCCAGTTGACCAAACTATTCCGAAAGAAGCCAACGCAAGTACAACGCAGACCCCTCCGGCAATTAGTAGAGATTTATTCGCCATGAAATAACCTATAGTAGGGGGGTATTTAATGAAACTGCTCTTCTTCTGTCGATATCTTTATGATATCACTATGATAGCCCTGAATGGAGAGAGTTATGCAAGCAGAACCCACACAACAACATTCCGAGCCAAGAGTAGACGAAATAATGTTCAAGGACGTAGATCAAGCCACCATC
>CAJJCQ010000111.1 GCA_905182725.1 uncultured Candidatus Poseidoniales archaeon | reverse complement strand
GCATACTGATTGGTGAGAAACCTGGCCAGATGCGTCGTAGTCTCGCCCTTCGAATGAAGAGATTGCTCGAAAAACATGGTAAGAAAGGTTACTTGTTGGCTTTAGAACATGTCGGGCCTGAATTGATCGATTTCTATCCAGTTGATGCATTTGTCAATACTGCATGCCCACGTATCGCTATTGATGATGCAGTACGTTATCAAAAGCCACTTATCACTCCGTATGAGCTTGAAGTTTCCCTCGGTGAAAAGAAATGGGAAACAGGCTATCAATTTGATGAAATCCCTTGAGCATCACCCACATCCATCGCAATTGGCGTTGTTTAGACCTTGAGCGAACCGTATGTTCAATAACGGTTGGCGTAAGCCTTCCGATGTTATGAGTAACTATCTCGACCGAATTGGCGCTGGCTGGGTTCTAGCAAACCCAGAAGTGTTTAACTTCGATTACATTCCAAACGAACTTGTTGGTCGTGAGGAGATACAAAACGAATTAGCATCAAAATTCACGACACTCCATTCGCCAGAGGGTTCCGGGCGAGTCGTCATCACAGGTCCAGTAGGAAGCGGTAAAACGGTGCTTGCCCGTACATTTTGCCGTGATATTCAACGCCATTTAGCCAACAAGCGAAACATTCGTTCTGTCCATGTGAATTGCCGCAATGCTTCAACCAGTATGCGGGTTGTTCAACGTATCTTACACGAACTTGCACCAGGTCATCCCGACCGTGGCCTCTCGATGGGTGAATTGTTGATCAGTCTTCGGCGTATTCTTCGAACGGAGACATCACACCTCATCGTCGTCCTGGATGAAATTGACCACATGCTTCGGCGTTCAGGTGATGACCTCCTCTACCAATTATTGCGCATCGATGAAGACCAAACCGGCAGAGGCACACTCTCTCTCATCCTCATTAGCCAAGAACAAGTGCTGGATGTCCTCGAAACTGCCGTCATATCTCGAATGGGTAGCACCAATCACCTTCGCGTTCAACCCTACAACGCAGAAGGACTCGAAGCCATCGCAACCCAACGAGCAATCGAGGGTTTAGTACCGGGGACATGGACACCAGAAATCATACGACTTCTTGCAGAAAAGGCCGCTCCTACCGGAGATGCACGACGAGTCATTGAATTACTCAATGCAGCGGTCGAACGATGTGAATTCCGACAGGATGACCACAGTGAACGACGGCTGTTAGTGGAAGATATTCACCTCCCGCTGGAAAATTCTCCGGCTTCGCTGGGGAGTAACCTTGAGCACATTGACGACCTCAATCCAAACGCCATGTTGGTGTTGCTTTCTTTATGCCGACGACTCACCAAAGAAGAGACCATGACCACTGGTGATGTCGAGCAACTTTATGCTGTTGTATGTGAAGAATATGAACAGAAAATGAAGAGCCATACCACGGTTTGGAAATATCTTAAGGAATTTGAACAGCGCCAAATCATCACCTCTCGCGTGGCCACAATTACTGATGGGCGAGGACGAACAACTCATCTCAGCATGCCTCATTATCTTCCAAAAGATCTCGGCGTTCGGCTCGAAATGTTGCTGAAAAAGAAGTTTCGCTGATTGAATCTCCGTCCGTAAACAAACGGTGGGGCTAAATAGACGACGATGGTCGGAAGGGCGTTCTAGACGTGATATTATGGCTGTTGGACTTCAAGGAGAATTTGTTGCTGTAGTGAATGATACCGATCCGAAAAACGGCGGTAAATCATATTCACTCAAAATTAGTGGAAACAATCACGCTCAATTGCTGGGCAAGAAAATCGGCGATACCGTCGATGGAATCTTTGTCGGAGAGGGTGAACAAACTCTTTCTGGATTCAAACTCCAAATCACCGGTGGTTCAGACAAAACAGGAACTCCTCTTCGCCGAGACCTTGAAGGTGGCCGCCGACAAGCAATTCTCGTCACACGCTCAACTGGATTCAAGGGACACAGTCTCGTATTCAAGAACAAGGGCGGAGAAAAGAAGCGTTTCCGTTACAAGCCAGACGGTCTACGAAAGCGTCGTTACTTCCGTGGTAACACCATCAGTCAAGACACACGTCAAATCAACCTCAAAGTCATAGAGACTGGAAAGAAGTCTCTCGGCGACCTCCTCGCAGTAGGAAGCGAGGAAGCGTCGGAGTGAATCCCGAGAGGGCTTTCGTAGGAATTGAATGGAAGTGAGGAAGCATGGCACGAAAGCTTCCAGCACAACCTGAAATCAATATCGGATTAGTCGGCCACGTCGACCACGGTAAAACAACCTTAACACAAGCTCTTTCTGGAGTTTGGACTGATACGCATTCGGAAGAAAGAAAGCGTGGTATCTCGATTAAACTTGGATACGCAGACACTGCATTTTACAAGACCAAGGAAGGCCAATATTACGCCACTGGACGTCATCCAGACGGTAAAGACGATGATCCAAAAGAATTGGAGCGAGTCATCTCCTTTGTTGATGCACCTGGACACGAGACACTCATGGCGATCATGATCACTGGGGCATCGATTATGGATGGTGCCATGCTCATGGTTGCTGCAAATGAGACCTGTCCACAACCACAAACTCGAGAACACCTCATGGCATTGGAAATCGCCGGTATTGAAAACATCGTGATTGTCCAAAACAAAATTGATTTGGTCACCAAAGAACGTGCACTTGAATCACATGCTGAAATCAAAGCCTTCCTCGAAGGGACCATTGCACAAAATGCACCAGTAATTCCAGTCTCAGCCCATCACGATGTCAATTTGGACATCCTCATCGATGCCATTGAGAAGACCATTCCAACTCCAGACCGCTCGAAGGATACGCGTTCAATTATGCATGTTGCTCGTTCATTTGACATCAATCGCCCAGGAACTCGACCAAGCAAATTACTTGGCGGAGTTATTGGCGGTAGTATCATTGAAGGAAACTTCGATATTGGTGATGAAATCATCATTGGCCCTGGACGCAAAATCGAAAACGGTTCGAAAGTCTCATGGGAACCTATTGAAGCAACTGTGAGCAGCATGAAGGGTGGCGGTCTAAGCCTCGAAAGCATGCATTCTGGCGGCTTGTGTGGCATGGCTACACTGCTTGACCCCTCTATTACAACTGCAGACAACCTGTCTGGCCAAGTCGTTGCTCGAAAGGGTGATTTACCAGAAGTTCGACACATCGTCTCTGTTGATGTGAAATTAATGGAAACAATGGTCGCTGGTGAAGGAGAGGCTCCAGAAAAGATTTACCCACTCCGAAACAATGAGATGTTGATGATTAACGTTGCAACGGCAACCTCTGTTGGTGTCACCAAGAACTCAGAAAAAGGTAAGGCAACCTTGGATTTGCGACTTCCTATCTGTGCTGATACTGGCCAGCGAATCTCACTCTCTCGTCGAGTAGGCTCCCGATGGCGCCTCATTGGCTATGGAACCATTCTGTGAGCCCTGAAGGTGATGAAGTGCAACAGATACTGATTGACGCCTGTGGATGGGTGGCAATCATTGAATCTGAAATGAATATTGATACTGAATTATTTGGTGTCCTTGGACCTGCTCAGATGCTACTCCTTGACAGCGTTCGACAAGAATTAGAACTTTTGAACAGTGGACGGCCAAGAAGCAAGAGCCTCCTTCTTGCATTACTTGAACAGAAATCTGAGCCGATCGAAGCTCTTTCGCTTGAATCAACTCATCCTGACGACCAATTATTCGACCTCGCGGTCAAACATACAATTCCTGTACTCACTGTGGATATCGAATTGAAACGACGCTTGTATGAACAAGGGTTACCGATTGTAGAAGTCAGTAAAAATCAACATCTGCGATTGGTCGATTCTCTATAGAGCGACACCTAACGATGGTTTGTCTCACGGGAGAGTGAACAGAACATCATCCCCGTGCCCATCTAAAAGACCGATTTTAACACCAGCATCAATCCAAGCATGTGCGTAGTTAATTGCACCAAATGCACGTATGTGATCTCCAATCGAGAGGAAGTGGGCTGCATCCGATGCATAATCATCAGCCATTCGCATCATCGTAGCCAAATGTCCAGCCTGTTCACTTCCCTCTTCGCACAATGATGTCGCCTTTTCACGAGCTCGGCGGGTGATGTCAAGGTATTTCTCGACTCGATCTCGAGTAACGAGTTGTAATTCTTCGCTCATTCGCCACCCTCCTTTTGACGTTTCAAGAGACGACGTACATCTTCAGAGCGACCAAGTGCCCCATAGAGTTCAACGGCTCGTGAGAGGCGTCCTTCGTCTTCCGCTGTTTGTGCTCGAACGAATAAGGCCTTACGTTCTTCCCAATTCTTGGCTAAAGCAGCCTGTGCAACCGCCTGGTAGCGACCCTGGCGTTCGGCTTGAGCCAGATGAGGTGCTGACCAACGACGGACCAATCCTTCACGGGTAGCGGTGACCATGGTGTCTGGTGTTAAACCAATCAGCAAGTCACCTAGATCCATTGATTCACCAAGAAGAACTTCAGATTCATTTTCGGCATGAGATGAAAGGTGGTGAAGGTGTCCTTCGATACCTAAGACCCACCATCCATCTGCACTCCGTACGCCTTCCATTGGCTCTAATGATTCATATTCAACTCGTTCGAGTGAATCCCATCCGAATGGATGAGGAACACCTTCCCAAATACCACCATCATTGGACTGCATGAGAATTCGACCACTCATCAAAGGAGTGACCCAACTCCAAACTCGGTCTTCCAAAATTCGCTTTTGGTCGCTTTGAGCAAGGCGAGCACACCAAAGTTTCCCTTCAGCATCTTGCCACATCATGTGCTCTCGGTCAAGCCAACCAAGCAAACGACGTACTTTTCCGCTGTCGAGCCGACGAAGACCGGTTCCTTCGTGTGTAAACAAGTGAAGGTTCCCTTCACGCCCAGAAAGAATCCAACCGCCTCCAGGGCGTGCTAGAATCTCCGTAAAGCCACCCGGTGTGGAACGACCTTCGTGTAACATCGAGCCATCGGCAGTTGAAAGAACATAGAACCCATGAGCAGCAAGGATTCCCAAAATACCATTATTTGCTTGTGCACAATGCGCTTTGAAAGGTAATTCGACTTTCCATCGAACGGTCCCATCAGCCTCAATCATGAACAAATCAAGGCCGCTACTGACCACCATGCCACCTTCGACCGGTGCAAGCGCTGCAATACGCCGTGGAGCCTGCCAGGACCATGTAATCGTCCAAGTCATCAGTTTTCACCCCCTATGACGTTCCAAGCAATCAATTGGGCTCGTGCAGCTTGTGTAAGTTCGTAGTAGCGATTACGGCCAAGAGTGCGAACACTCAAAATTCCTGCTTTCAATAACCGATTACTGATTTGAGAAAGTCGAGCCCTCTTGATATCCAATTGCCCGAGCAGTTCCTCGTCTGATGGCGAATACCTTCGAGAATGCGCAAGAGAAATAACGGCGATTTCATGCCCCGTCAATGCAGAAAGGATTGTGGCGTTGAGAGCATAATCTTGCTTTGGACCAGTTGGTTTGCGTTGTAAAGCCTCGAGCGCTTCAACCAATTTACGCCGTTGAATGGCGCTTCCGACTTCATCAGGGGCCATGATTGCACGTTGGAGCGCTTTCATCACGGGAACCATTCCCGCTAATTCGCTTAACAATCCATTTGAAACAGGTGCCGTATCCAAATCGAGTTCAATTTCGGATGATGAAGGGCTCGATGGAGAGAAACTGTCTATTTGCATGGCATCCGTCTCGAATTCAGCCTCAGCATCACTGTCAGACTCAAGATCATGTTCCATGAAGCCAACTTCATCATGAAGCATGAACGCTGAATCCTCTTCACTTATTTCTTCTTCAACAGCATCAGATTGTTGGAAAGAAGGGTCTTCCCAAAGTTCAACTCCATCGTCGGACTCAACCATAGTGCTTTGCGGAGGGGTTCCTTGGTCCCTGTCAAGGAAATCTCGACTGCGAGTGAAGAGCCCAGCCATCCCCTTTGGCGTAAGTTCATCAAGCGGTGGGCGTTCAAAGACTTCGGGTTTTGCAATCGCAGGAGCAGCGTCATAGCCTTCTTGGAGGTCTTCCACAGTTTCCAAAATTTTCAATTCCGCTTGGTTATCTTGGTCCTCAGTGAGTTGTTCAAGGTCAAGATCGAAAAGGTTCATGTCCTCGATACTTTCCATAATCCGAGTATCTTGTTCGATTTGTAATGCCTCTGAATCTTTGTCCGCATCCTCGATACTTCCCGGCTCAATACTTTCCTCAGCCCTCTCTTCAGGCTCTGAAAAGAGGGATTCAAATGAGGGCTCGGGAGGTGTTTCAAACGAAGAAGGATTGTAAAGAGGTTCTGAAAGAGACGCATTTGATTCGTACTGTGGCTCGACGTAAGTGTATTGTGACATTTTTGCGTTGTCAATAGCATCACGCATGACTCGAATCACAGTCGAAGGCAAGCCAGAAGTTTGTTCCAAAAGGTGCTGAGCATCCTCTTGGTCAAAGGTAAACGGTTGATTGGTCGATTGTTGTATCCGACGTTCAACCAAAAGTTGAATCTCTTCCAATGAGAGATTAGCCAAAGGCTGCATCTGGTCCAACCTTTGCAAGACGGACTCGTGCAGCATGGCCTTATCTTTGGTTTCAAGCACGACGACAATGACGGCTTGTATGCGTTCAAGTGTCGGCAATGTATCTCTTAGTGCCACATCCAGAGCTGAAACGTCAACTGTAGAGGCGTCGATGACAATCAAAGGCAGGGCTTTTGTGTAATTTTGAGATGCTTCGAGGATTTTCATCGTTAGGTCGTTACGACTCTCGGGGACATTCGAATTGACAAATCGAGAATAGATATCTTTCAATAAATTCAATCCTGCATCCATTCGAGAAATATGATCAATATGAACTGAAATTGGAGCGCTTTTCGACGCACAGCGGAGCAGTGATGTCCTTCCAGAACCATGCTCTCCAACCAGTAAAATACGCCGAGTAGATCGGAACTTCATGTATTGAGAAAGCACTGTAAGCATGTGCTGACGCCCCACTAAGAGGTTTGAATCGCTTGATTCCAAGGGTAAAGTGGAGAATGGATTGGTGTCAAGTGGAGGCAAGTCCATTTCTTTTCCAACGATTCGCATAAAGGGAGCAATCGTCTTTGGGTATTTCATGTTTCACCATAATCGAGGCCCCCGGAGAGGCGTTAGGACATGTTAATCTTGAAGCCGTAACGGTTTAGCAAGGGCAATTAACACAACTTTAACGCATTCTTAACGCGTTAATCGAAGCGTTAATCCCGTTAACACCCATCCACCGATTCACTTCTTCCAAAAAAGAAGAATGACCTGCCCTTCTCCCTGAATGCCGATTCCTTGATGGGGTACAGCCGCGTGGCATAACTGGACGTGAACTCATGCCAGTGGAAAACAGTCGTTTGAGTGGTTTTTTCCGCCATACCGTTGCAGAGCGACGTCAAATCGTTGCCGGGATGGCCGATTTGAATGAGCAGCAAACCGCTGCACTCGAAGCCTGTGGCGCATTAAGTGAAGAGGCTGCAGACCGAATGATCGAGAATGTCATCGGAACCATGTCACTCCCTGTCGGAGTTGCGACAAACTTTGTCATCGATGGCAAGCACTACCTCATTCCCTTCTGCCTCGAGGAGTCAAGTGTCGTTGCTGCAGCATCAAATATGGCGAAGCGTTGCCTGAAAAACGGTGGATTCCATACCAATTCCGATGCACCAATGATGATTGGGCAATTGCAGATATTAGAGTGCTCTGATTGGAAAAAGGCCGAACAAGACATTCTTTCGAGTGCTGAAGAGTTAATTCAACTGTGCAACAGCCTGCCTTCAACCATGGTTCGCCTGGGAGGCGGCTGTAAGCGTATTGAAACCCGCCTACTCGACTCCATCAGTGGACCGATGCTGATTGCCCATATCGTCGTGGATTGCCGTGACGCCATGGGAGCAAATGCAGTCAATACAATGGCGGAACTGATTGCACCTCGCATCGAGGAAATCACCGGTGGAAGAGTCCATTTACGTATCCTTTCTAACCTCGCAGCACATCGACTGGCACGGGTTCGTGCCGTATTCACTCCCGAAGAGATCTCAGAAGATGGAACACATGAAAATGGTGCATCTGTCATCGAAGGGATACTCGAAGCCCAGCATTTTGCTCAGACTGACCCGTTCCGTGCTGCTACACACAACAAGGGCGTCATGAATGCTATTAGCAGCGTTGCTGTTGCTTGTGGACAAGACTGGCGGGCTGTCGAAGCTGGTTGCCACGCATGGGCTGCTTACAGTAACGGAACCTATGGCTCAATGACCACATGGGAGAAAAACGACGAAGGTAACCTCCTTGGCTCTATTGAGACACCGATGGCAGTAGGCATCGTTGGAGGCGCCTCTAAGGTCCATCCTGTGGCTCAGGCGAACTTAGCCATACTTGGCGTAGAATCTGCCCAGGAATTGGCTGGAATCATCGCTGCTGCCGGCCTCTCCCAAAACCTTGGAGCACTTCGAGCCCTTTCGACCAAAGGAATTCAAGCCGGCCACATGAAGTTACATGCTCGCAATATGGCGGTTTCTGCTGGTGCTGAGGGTAAAGAAATTGAAATTGTTGCTACTCGCTTACAACAAGAATCTGGACCTAAAACGCAAACTTTAGTCGGAGAATTACTTCAAAACCTGCGGAATGAATGAAAAATCACTCTTCTTCACCAAGTGGCAAAGTCGATTGAATCAAACCATCGATTTCAGTTTCTTCCTTGAGAACGGCTGCATCCTCCATACCATCGAACAGTCCGGTGGTCTTGACTTGTTCACGGAACCATTGTTTGACCTTCTTGCGATCGGTGTAAGGGCATCCAAAAATCTCTGAAAACCGGCGAGTTGTAGAGAGACGGCGGGTATTACCATCTTTACGACGGTCAACCATCCCAAGTTGAGCCAATTCACGAACATAGTCGTAGGCTTTCTGACCCAAGAGTTCAACCAGTCGTGATTGAGGCATTGGTTGATGATAAGCGATGAGGGCTGCTGCCTTGAGCAACTTTTGTGGAATTTCAGTTTTCGTTCCTTTCGGGAGGTAACTGGCGACTTCTGGCTTCACTTCAATCGCCCAACGTGTACCAACTTCAGCCACCTGCAAAGCGCCACCACGGCGGCGTTTGAGTGTTGAACGAAGTGAATACAGAGAATCCAACATCTCGTCTTCATCGTATCCCAACGCTGTAGAAAGTTCTGCAACACTCATTGAGCGACCAGCGCCAAATAATGTAGCCTCCAAGAGAGTGTCCACTGGTACTTCGGTCATTTTCATCCCTCTCATTCAACCAACCATTCATGGTTGTCATACGACTGTTCTTCAATGTCTTTCGATTCTGGTACTTCGACAACTGCTTGTTCTTTTTGCTGCTTTGCCAGAGCACGCTCTTGTTTACGGATCGAATCTTCTTCAGCAGAACGGGCCTTTTCGGCTCGAAGTTTCGCATGGCGTACAGAACCTGAGTCCTGTTCTTGAATTCGTTCATTCTCCGCTGCTTGTTGGGTTTCAATCAGTGCATTGATTTCTTCAAAAGTCTTAATCTGAGGCCAAGAATCTTCCAAAAAGATTTCACCGTCTGGAACGCTGTCTTGCGTAATAGAAGCAAATCCTCGGTGAGTAAGGAAAAGGCCTGCAATAAAAGAAGCGACCTTCGCTTCATCGTCATAACCTTCAGGAACTGAGCCAAAGGTTTGTTCAAGAATCGGTTTCAGTTCATTCATCACTTGAAGGACCGGTACTTTGGTTTGCCCAGCAGTCAAACATGAGGTGCGAAGGGCTTGCCAACAGCGTTTGATGTCACCTTCAAGGTCTTCATTGTGCATTCGACCATCAACGTCAGCAAGGTATTCTTTCAATTCCTCTTCGTGTGCCAATCGGTTTTCTTCACGAAGTCGGAGCATTTCTGCATCATCAGAAGCATCTTTGAAGGCTGAAAGTAACTCAACCAAGGTCACAGGACGTCCTTCATCACGTCGGACACGGTTTTCCAAGAGGTCGGGGAGAATTTCATCGGCACTGCCTTCGAGAATGGAATTGGTGAAGAAAAAGTCTTCATCGTTATAGTCAGCCTCCCAACCAAATCCAAGACCGTCATCCCAATCCTCTTCTTCTTCTGAGAATTGAACACGTTCGAACAAATCTTCTGCCTGTTGGTGTAATACTTCCCATGAAAGGCGTATTAAGCGCCCGCATGCTGGTAAATCAAGTGAACCTGCCTCGGACTTTACTCGAGCCGTGAACACTTTGAGGAAATTTGAGAGGTCGATGTTCCAAGCATCGAGCCCTTCTTCTCGAACCAAAGAAAGAACGAGAGCTACTGAACGGTCAAATGGATCGATGAGGGTTTGATGTTCTGCCTCTTCCGTAGCAGCAATCGTCATGATTTTATCACCGAATAAGGCTGCTTCATGTGAATCTTCACCAGATGCTAACAATTGGTCTATGACATCCTGGCGTAGAAACCATTTGTCCAAACCTGATTGTTGCTCCGCCATAATACTCACCTCAAACTGTGTCTTCCTCGGCTTCAGTGGCCTCTTCAACCACTTGGGATTGTTCTTCTGCTTCTACGGCTTGAATTGCTTGAGCAACTTCTGCATATTCTTCGATATCTTCAGTCATGTCCGCAGTTCGTTCTGAAAGTGCTGCAAGTCCAAGACTCGATTCAGTCTTCACTTCGACTGTTTCTTCGGAAGCAGGCATATGGTTGAGTAATCCTCCAAGACTTCCTGGTGTTGGTAATGCTTCAGGAACTTCAGGCATTTCATGAGAGGCTGCCGATGCTTCTTCGATACGTGAATGGTTCTTCGCATTGTCTTTTTCTGCTTCTGCCAGTGCTCGTTCACCCAAGGCAATTGCCTTTTCCCGGTCAAAGTCAACAATGCGTCGACTGCAACCATCGCCACCGTGCGTAACACCGATGTGGTGGTCGGCAAGACGTAGTGAAACTTTGCGCAAGGTCACCATGATGAATTGCGCCCGCTTACTGCGTTCTCGACACATCAAAGCGATTCGCTCCGCATTGTATCCATCGAGGTTTTGGTCAACTTCGTCAAAGTAGTAGAATGGACTTGGATCATAATCTTGGATTGCAAAGATCAGTGCAAGGGCAGCCATCGACTGTTCACCACCTGATAATTGATGACGAGTCACCTTGGCAGACTTTCCGCGTGGTTGAGCCCACAATTCCAATCCGCCTTTGAACGGTTCATCCTTGTTTTCAAGGAATAATTCGCCTCGTCCACCATCGCTGAGAGATTTGTAAGCGACCTTGAAATTTTCATTGACCTTTACCAGAACCTTCAACAAACGTTCTTTGCGTTGGCTTTCGAGTTTCTCAGTGACATCAATAAGGTGCTTACGACGATCTTGGAGGGTCTTGAAATCACCCTTCATTTCTGAAAGACGAGCCTCACATGCATCGAATTGTTCGATTGCAAGCATGTTTACAGGACCATGAGAGTCAAGTTTCCGTTGAAGGGTTCGCTCATTGCGTTCTGCATCGCCAACACTCGGTAAAATTGCGTCTTCATCTGCAAATTCGATGTTGTTTTCAATCATCTCTTGCTTTGTATCTCGGATTGATTCATCCTTCAAAGCCAGAGTACGACCCATCTCTTCTACCAAAGAACGGCGAGAACGGGCATCTGTCGATTTTTGTTGGAGATTCATTTGCAAACTCGTTCGCTCTTCGATAAGTTCCAATCGTTCTTCTTCGAGACCTTGGTTTTCTTCAAGGAATTGGAAACGTTCATCTTCTTTTGCTTTCAACTCTATAGAGTCGGTTGCAACACCGGCTTGGAGTGTATCCATTCGCTCGCTTCGAGTAATTGCATTTGCATTCAATTGTGTAATGCGTTGGCTGATTTCATCAACTCGACTGCTCAAAAGAGTTTGGTGACTTGAATCGCCATTCAAAGAAATTTCTGCTTGAACTTTGAGGCCTTCTGCTTCGATACGTTTGACTTCTGCAGCATGTAAACGGTCTTTGAGATGTTCTGGACTTGCGTCTTCTAATGCAGATTGTGCTTCAGCTCGCTGTTGGTTTACTTCACCAAGATGTTGTTGGGCCTGATCGAGTTCATGGATCTTGTCCGTTCCTTCCAATTTGAGTTCAATCAAGCGCTTCTCATGTTTTGCAACTTCACCGAGTGCAGTATTGTGATTGGTTTGCGTTTGCTTATGCTCAGCACGCCATTCTTGGAATCGTACAGCATGGTCGCCGTCCGAAAGAGCATTGATTTTGACACGTGTTTCGGATTGTAATCGGCGTGCATCAGCCAATGCGCCGTTGACTGTATCGGCCATCAAACGGAACCGGTCAACGTCAGAAGAAAGAGCTTCAACTTCACTTGCACCCTGTATATTACCACCAAAAGAAACGTGTGATTTGCGCCTCGAACCACCAACCATGGCACCTCCTGCTTCGGTAACGTCGCCTCGCAGCGTCACCAAACGTACACCACCCATATTCATTCGAGCAGTTGACATGTTGTCGACAATAAGGGTATTTCGAAGAACGAAACGAACAGCAATATCAATTCGTGGATCGAAATCCAGTAATTCATTGGCAAAACCGATGACGCCTGGCTTCTTTGAAACCATCAATGCTTTTCCAGCAGCACGGGATTGGGTGAGTTTGTTTAACGGCAAGAACGTTGCACGGCCTGCTTTGTTTTGGGCTAACCATTGAATGGCTTTAGCAGCAACTTCGTCGCTATCAACAACAACCGAAGTCATTCCACCGCCTACAGCAGTTGCCAGTGCATCAGTGTGAGCAGGGTCTCTTGGTTGACATAATTCTGCAACAGTTCCGATGATTCCCGATAATTCACCACGGTCTCGGGCTGCGATAATTGCAGCAGCACCGCCGGCCATGCCTTTGGCTCCACTCTTATTTTCGAGTTCGTTCTTCGCTGTGTTGAGTTTCCGTTCAGTCTCACGCAATCGGGTTTCAATTGCTTGAGATTCTTCAAGGAGTTTTGCTTCAGAGCGTTGATTGGTGAGTAATTGTTCTCCGAGTTTACGACGGTCTTGGTCAGGTGCATCAGCGCCAAGTTGTTCACCTTCTAGCTGAGATTCACCCAATGCAAGACGAGCGCTTTCTGCGGACTCTTGAGCAGTACTCAATTGTTCACTCAACATTTCCGCTTGTGTTGCAACACGGTTGACTTCATTCTGAGCCAATCCCAAATCCTCTGTTGCTTTTTCAGTAACGAGGATTGCTTTCGAAAGAGAACGGGACAATTCGGCATTTGCAGTTCCAGAGGATTCGAGAAGAAGTTGAACCTCAGCCTCTTCTTTCTTGGCTTCAAGTAAAGCCAACTCTGCATTTTTCAAATCAGAACTTGCATTGACGAGTTCTTGTTTGAATTCATCGAGTGAAGTTTGTGCTTGTTGTAGAGATTCGACAAGTTCAACCAATTCCTCTTTGTCTTCGAGGTCTTTATCTTCAGCCTCACTGATTCGGTCTTCACTGGTTGCAATTCGGATTTGGAGTTGGCTAATTGCGCCGAGTAAACCGTTCGAATCGCCGCCCATCAAATCTTCAATTTGCTTTTGCAATACTCCGATTTGGTCTTCAAGCAGTAAGAATTCCTTGGCACCTTCTTTGACCGCCTCCTCGAGATGAGATGCTTCTTCATCTATTCTCACACGCTCATCGATCATGTATTTCCGTTCGGAATTTTGGCTTGCTAATTTGGATTGAGCCGAAATGATTCGGGCAAGTTTGAGATCAGCGACCAAATCTTGAACTTTGAGTGCAAGGTTCTTCTCTTTGGTCAAATCCTTCAGCCGTGCTTTCTGTTCATCTTCAAGCAGACCAATACGTTCAATGTACCCTTCGACCATCTCTTTTTGCCGGTCCGCTTTTCTGATTTCATCATCGTAGGAAGTGACGCCAGCTACGCCATCAAGCACTTTGCGGCGTTCTTTTGCAGTCATCTTTGCCAACTTTGTAACGTCACCTTGGAGCACGATATTGTAGCCATCTGGACGGGCGTTTGCAGCGCCAAGAAGACGGTGGAAAGTTTTCTGACTACTTTCTTCTCCATCAAGAAGATAGGTCGTGAGGGTATTATTGGATTTTGACAACCGAACGGACCTGGTCATTCGCACTTGGTCTTGGTCCAAAGGAAGTCGGCGGCGACCGCTGGAGAGCAAAGGATTTGCAAAAACGAGGGTGACCTCACAAGAACGGGCTGGTTTGGAGTTTTTTCCACCATTGAAAATCAAATCCTTGGCATTTTGTGCACGAATGACTTTGTTACTACGAGGGCCCAAAACAAATTGGATAGCATCCCCACAATTCGATTTCCCTGAACCATTCGGTCCGGTAATCGCGGTGAATCCCCGATCCAACGGAATGGTAATTTCACCCTTGAAGGATTTAAAATTTGAAATTTCTAATGCTTGTAGATACATCCCTATCCCTCTAATCGAAGTACTTTACCTCGACCTTAACTGCAACACCCATTCCCCACAGGACTTAAACAATGCGAGAGATTCAAGGGCAGTGCATTGGTTTTGACATGTGTTTCACTCAAGCCAGAGGGCTTCGGAAACAAGCGATGGTATTTCGACTCAAAGGCTCACAGTGTGCCAGATTGTCCGCATTCATTACATCCGCCACCTTTGCAGTAAGGGCAAGTGGCAAGAACTTTGA
>CAJJCQ010000110.1 GCA_905182725.1 uncultured Candidatus Poseidoniales archaeon | reverse complement strand
CTTGGCCTGGGAACGAAAGACGAGCCCCGCCAATTGGAATTTCTACTTCGTATCCCGCTTTTTCCAAACGGTCAAAGTACTCTGGGAGCAGGTGCAGGTGTTGAATCGAGCCAACCAAGCCGAGTTTTGTTCCTGTAAGAGGTGCAAGGCGACCAACAGCATCCATGAAGCGGTCTTGTGCTTCTTCTTCCGAAAGGTCTTCTGGAGCAGGTTGATTTTCCATTCGTTGACGAGCCATAGCTCGATGAGCCTCTAAGAATGGAATGATTGGTTCCAGTTCAGGTTCACCATCATAGGTCACATCAATGAATTGTGTCGGCATTCCTGAATCGATGTTCATCTGTGAATGTCCCATGTGTGCAACCAATTCGACACCCATCATTCCCATTTTATCGTGAACTAAATCACATGCCCCGTAACACGGGTCAGCAGCCAAAATGACTTTCGCACTTGTTTCAGTTTCAATCGTGTCCATCATTTCGAGGGCTTGCATTTTCAATCCTTCAGGAATTTGAAGGGCTACTAAGCGGTTATCATTTGATTGAATACGCTCTATCAATTCAGTGAGTTGAAAGTCGTGACGATCTAAATCCATGGTTGTCCCCGAGCCAAGGGGCACGCCTCTCCCTCATCAATCCACCCTCTACAATGAATTACTCTTCATCGAGTAAAATGATACGGTCGCCATCCATTTCTAAACGAACTAAAGATTCGATAATGACGTCAGGGTATTCGGCTTGTAATTTGACCAATCCGGGCCCTTTTTCGACCACTGCGATAATATGTGTGACTTCAGCACCGGTTCGTCGAACACCTTCAAGCACTGCTTTGAGCGTACCTCCTGTTGAAAGTACATCGTCGACAATCACGACTTTTTCACCGGGTTTGAAATCATTGAGAAACATTTCACCTTTCGAATAGCCAGTTTCCTGCCCAATGGTGACTTCACCTTCAAGGCCATACGAGCGCTTTCGTGCAATAATCAGTGGAATTCCAGTTCGAATACTCAAGGGGGCAGTCAAAGGCAATCCCATCGCTTCAATACCCAAGATGAGGTCAACACCCTCCCATTCAATGGCCACCTCGCACAAATCAGTGACTGCTTTCAGAACCAACGGGTCAAGGCGCGGTACTCCATCGGTGATCGGGTGAATGAAATAAGGATAATCACCTTTCCAAATAACTGGAGCATTGCGAAGGCTTTCTCGAAGTCGATGCAGCGCATCCATCATATTGATTGCCTTGAGTGGCAGAATATGACCTTTACTCAAAGTTCAGCAAGGAATTCGACATACTCATCAGGGTCGAGTAAGTTTTCGAGGTCCATTTCGTGAGGTTCGATGATGATAATCCATCCATGGTCATAGGCTGAATCGTTGACCAAGTCAGGGTTGATTTCGACTTCACCGTTCACTTCAGCGATGAGTCCGGAGTATTGTGAAGGGAAGGCAACCTTCTCTTCAGCGGTCCAGATCGAGAACATATCTCGTCCTTCATCGATTTCGTATTCTGCTTGCGGGAGGATGACACGCAAAACTTCACCGATTTCAACGGCAAGGTATTCACTGACTCCAATCATCAAGCGTTCATCTTTCTCTTGATACCACAAGTGGTCACGAGAATATTTACGGTTATGAGCTACGCTGAATTCTACCACTTCGTCGTCCATGGTTTTGACTTCCTTAACTCGCCCCAATCATCATTGTATATGAAACTGAGGCATATGCGACTATCAAGAAAATACGACAAACGGGTTAAGTGAGACGGGGTATTAGCACCCTTTGGTCGCCTATGGATTTCGCCGAAACCGATGAACAGCAAATGATTCGCGAACTTGTTCGTGATTTCGCAGAAAGCGTATTAGCCCCTACAATTGAACATCGAGACGAAAATCAAATCGCCCCCTCCGAAGAATGGTTAGAATTTCTTGAATATGGCCTCCAAGGGGTTACAGTTCCTGAAGAATACGGTGGTTCTCCTGTCGATGATATCTCTGAATCAATCATTGTTGAAGAGCTCGCCCGAGTCGACCCTTCGTTTGCGGTTATGTATTGTGTTCATGTTGGCCTCTGTGCCAAAACCATTGCGCTGCATGGTAATAAATCCCAAAAAGAACAGTATTTGACACGCCTAGCAGCAGGTGATGTCGGTGCATACTCATTGTCTGAAGCCGGTGCAGGAACCGATGCAGCAGCCATGATTTGCAAAGCAAAACTGTCTGATGACGGTAAGCATTACCTCCTGAACGGTGAAAAAATGTGGGTTACCAACGGTGTTCAAGCCAAAATCGTGGTCCTGTTTGCCAAAGATGTTGACCATCCAGACTACGGTATAAAGAAGCACGGCGGCTCTACTGCCTTCATTGTCGACTCTTCTTTTGAAGGATTCTCTGTCGGCAAGAAAGAAAACAAACTCGGGATTCGTTCATCGGATACATGTACGCTCATTCTTCAAGATTGTAAGGTGCCCATAGAAAACGTCCTCAAAGGTGTGGGCAAAGGTTTCCCGATCGCAATGAATGCACTCGATAACAGCCGAATTGGAATTGCAGCACAGGCTTTGGGTATTGCTCAAGGCGCATATGAAGCAGCACTCAAATACGCTCACGAGCGTGAAGCATTTGGAAAACCAATTGCTCATCATCAAATGATCATGGCTTATCTCGCTGATATGGCAACACGTATTGATGCGGCTCGACTCCTTGTTTACCGTGCTTCATGGGTGAAACAACAACACTACGAACATGGTGGACCACGACATTCGAAAGAAGCGAGTATGGCGAAACTGTATGCTGGCGACACTGCCATGTGGGTTTCAGAACGAGCCATCCAAGTTTTGGGCGGATACGGGTATACCAAAGAATTCCCTGTTGAGCGCTTCTTTAGAGATGCCAAAATCACTCAAATCTATGAAGGGACTCAAGAAGTTCAACGGATTGTCATTGCTCGTGCCCTCAAGTGATTCATTCCATCACTGGGTTTCGACCTTCGAGAGACGCTTGTCTTGAACCACTGGACCATTTGACAATCTTTGCTCGACATCGTACCAGAGAACCCTGTTTGAAGGATTCAACCAATTCATTTTCCGATGCAGGGAACATAATTTCAGCGGAGAAAGGTCCTCCGTCAATTTGTCCTTGAATGGAACAGCCTCTACGGTATTGATCAGAGGCTATGAGTGTACGTATGACCTCTTCAACTCTGATGACACAGGTATTTTCAGTGCATTGTTCAAGAATCAATTGTGCATCACTCGAAATACGAGTCTTTTCAAGATGTTCAATTGCTAACTCTGTGGTATTCTTATTGGTCAAGAGCTCGGCTTCACTCATGTGTTGAATGGATTCGGTAGCAATTTTGAGAGGAGTCTCTACTTCTTCAGGGACCCAATCCGTTTCCAGACCAGTCGGTTTTGCATTGAGGCATTCAGATTCTGTATCGACACAGATTGTGAGCATTCCACCGTCGGTGAGTTGTCCAACCCACCAAATATCTCCCCATGCAGCAATCTGTACGACGAATCGTGAATTCGTAATCCAATAACCACTTCCCATTTGAACATCATCGACTCGAAATGAGCCATCGAGTAGAATCTCTTTTTGATTACCATCTGTGACTCGAATGATTCTTCGAGGACCAGGGTATCGAGTATATTCTTGAGTTGCTTTTGCAGCCTCAGCTTCTCGTTCGGCTGCTCTTTCATTGGCTTCAGCTAATGCCTCTGCCATCTCTTGCTCTGAATTGACAATCGCTTGAGTACGTTCATCTCCTGTACTCTTATCGTTGCTCAATTCCTGTTCCAAGTCATCAAATTCATCAGTGGTATCCGTATTGACTTCAATACCGACTGATTCTAGGAATCCCCACCATTCAGGGATAGATAATTGCCCGTCACCGTTTGAGTCCATTGCACTGATTACGTGGTTAACAGCCCATTCAGGAGGTTCGGAATTGGTTAATGTGCGGATTAAATTGACGGCTTCTTCGGTTGTAATCATCCCATCAGCATTTGAATCGAGCATTTGAGTGAGTTGAGCAGAAGTATATCCTGATTCTTTGAGCCAAACTCCAAAACGTTCAGTCACTTGAGCAGCAATAGGGTCATTTGCAATACGTTTATTCGCTTTCGCTCGAACATCTTTGGCGGAGTTGCGGATTTGTCCTTTGACAGCCTCGGTGACATCTGAACCAACCTTTTCTTTGATCGATTGAGCCCAAACTTGGACATTTTCTTGTTGCGATAATATCTCGATAATCGTTTCACGGGGCAGATGATCTGGAGGTGCTTGGCCGGTGAATTGAACTGCAACATCAGCCAATTCTTGATTGTTTAATACTGAAAGATTGATACCCTTCTTCATGAGTTTTTCTTCAACCTTTTTGAAGGCCATAGTACGTACAGCGTCACCTTGCATATTGCAAGCACAACGGCTCACCTCATCAACTTGATGCCATCATTTTAATCTGGATATTGCAATTTTGGCCAGTCCAGATGATTCTCTTCAGTCCAATGGAGTGCGCAAAGTACCGTTTCAACTTCGGCAGAATCAGCCAAATCTCTTTCAATTTGCAGCCGATGAAGCCATGTTTTCAACCGTCCAAGTGCTTTCCCTTTCGCTATACCAGTACGTTCCATGAGCCAATGGCCGTCAATGAGAGGGTCAGGACCACTTTTTAGCGGAGCCAATGCCTCCAATGTTTCGAGTAAACCGTAGACTGTGTCGGCATTTTCGCTTCCACTTCCTCCCGAAGGTGAAATTCCATGGCTTCGAAGA
>CAJJCQ010000109.1 GCA_905182725.1 uncultured Candidatus Poseidoniales archaeon | reverse complement strand
CGTGATTTATCTCTTGACGTTGCACTTGGAACTGTAATGGTCCCCTGCTTCGGATTCGAAAGTATATCTGAGAAACCGAGGTGCTCAAGTGAGGCAACCATGCCTGCAAAGACGGTATTCAGACGGTTTTTATCCAAACGCCCGTTCGGCATTCGACCGAGAACTTCAGCGTTATCCTCTTGAACAGAAAGACCGATAACAACACCAGATGATTTCCCATCATTGACATTAAACCAATTGGTTTTACCTGCAAGTCCACGTGTCAAACGAAGATGCGGATCTTGGTCAACACCAACAGGAACAACAATCGGGCGCAAGCCACCGTATTCATCAGTTTGCGGATGTAAGATATCACCGACTTGTACCAGTGGGGCTTGAACATGGGCCAGATTTGTTTCGCCATTGAAACCATAGATTGATTCGAATTCATTCAAATTTGTTCGCTTACCAAGTTGAAATCCGAGCCGTTGAACAATGGGACGAGAAGATTGAAAATACACATTTGTTTTTTCGGGGTCGATTCCGAGAGCGGCATAATGTGAAATATATTCTTCTAAAGCCACTTTACGGCCTTTTTCCAAAGAAACTCCACGTGTTGCTTGGCTTTCTAAATCTGCGACTGCAATGGTAACATCGCCACCAAGTTGTTGGAACCATTTGACCTGATCGATAACCATCGAGTGCCCCATGTGCATTTGTCCACTTGGCATGAGTCCTGTCAAAACACCAAAGGAATCACCCTGCTTTTGTGCATCGAGGACTCTTTCCAAATCACGGTGAGCAAAGACGATGCCACGCCGATGAAGGCGAGAAGGTGATGGAAGAGTCATGTGGTCCATTGATGAGAGACCGAACTGGTCAATTATGCGTGAATAGTCTGTGGATTGAGCACTCCCCCAAGGGTCTATGACAACATCTTCGCCATCCATATGTGTATCCACCAATCGGTCGTGGCAACCTTATGGCATCAAGTCTTCGCCCTTATTCGGCTTCAGACTTCGATTCCGATGACCCTTCTTCAAGCCCGGAAGTCGGCCGCTGATTTTTTTCAGCAAACGGACCGATTCCTTCCTTCTTCAAAATAAACATCATTCCAGTAATGGTTGAAACTGCCACAGTCAGTGCCAAAAATGGTAGCCAACCCGAATCACTCAATCCATCACGTGGCTGAACTAACCAAGTGAACACAAGGTGAGGCTCATCAGTAAATCGCTTCGACCACTTGAATAAATCCGTAGTATCATGGGCTGCAATCGTAACTGCTGCAGAGTAATTGTTCCAAAATTGTGAACGACCAAGGATGTCATAGTCTACCGTCCCATTCACTACGATGGTGACATTGTGACCACGTGTGAGTGAGAGATGAAGAGATTCATTCAGTATGTGCGTATAGCCTTCTGCAGTCTTCCGAACACCGTCCAGAAGTGCGAGTGAGGCATTTGAATCTCGTACATCGACCACTTCCTCTCCTTGGATATCAAGAATCCACGTCATTGGAACATTCCAAGCAAGCGGCGAGACCGCAGTACATTGTTCGGTTACAAGTGATTCAAATTCAATAATGGTTTGATTCTCAACGAAACGACTCGAATGTGATGTTTCATGACAATCATGAACCGTCCAATAGGACCATGCTTCACCCCATGTGGTCATCCAAGCTTGTGCTTCATCGTTGAGGTAGGCAGTAATATCTCGATCATGGCGAATTGTAGCATCATTCACCCTTCCAACCCAATACAAGTTGACGAGACCTCCTTCTTCAACGGCCATTTGGACTTGCTCTTTAGAACCAATCAATTGTTCGAGACTTCCACCTCGGCGACCAAGATTGTACCAATCCCAGTCATCTTTCGGTGCATCGGTTGCATTCTGCCATGCAGAGTAAGGTAATTCATTTTCATCACCATGCACTACAAATCCTTGTGATGCAATCGCATTGTGTTGATTCATCGTGAGCCCAGGTGGCGTAAAAGTCGAAATTGGGTGATCGCCCCATTGGTTAGCAACAACCCGTTCAGAAATGTATTGTTGACACTCAAGAGCAACTGCTCCTGGGTCTGCAGCCCATTCGATGTTCGGCATACCGTAGCATCCAAATTCATCACCAGAGTCAATTCGCTCTTGGGCTAAAGCAGTTCGTAACCATCCGTCTTCTTTCCAACCCACCTCTGCAACTGCAACTGGACTGAAGGTCGAAGACAGAAGGCAAAGAAGAATTGACAACGTCATGGCCCGACCGAAACGAACATGTCGTTGTGGAGCCATGGCACGTGGTATCTTCGGAGTGCTTTGATACTTCGCACTCATTCATCTGGCCTGCTAAATACAGTCGGCAATTCATCACCTGCCGAAAAAAATGATGACAACAATCAAAACAGTGTCGAAATTATATTCTTCTATGTCGGAGGCGGAGTCACTTGTTGATGCATGGCAATCCCTCGAAAAGCATTGGTTGATTCCAACAACAGGCAAGCAACTACCACACACTCCAAGTTATGGTTTTCTTCGGATGTTTTTATCGCCTCTTTTACGACCATTGCTAAATGCTAAACTGTATGGATTACATAACATTCCACGAAACGGTCCGGTTATTCTCGCAGCCAACCACCTCTCCCATGTCGACCCTATTTTTGTGATTGCTTCAGCTCGTCGAACAACCCACTATTTGGCAAAAGATGGACATTTCAAGAACGCTGCTATGCGCTTTGCAATGCGTGCAACAGGCCAAATTGAAACAAAGAGAGACGAAGGTGGTGAAGGAGCACTTTCCAGTGCAGCAGATGTATTAGATTCTGGTCAAGCGCTTGGGATTTTCCCCGAAGGCACCCGTTCAAAGCGCACAGAACAACCCTACTTGCTTCCTGGCAAAACAGGAATCGCTCGCCTTGCTGCCTCATATCCAGATACAGTCGTCGTACCTATGGCACTCATGGGGACTCGCGATATGATGAAACCACAAGATCACAAAGCGCCTCGTCTATGGCGACCAATCGCACTCTCTGCAGGCCAAGGTGTAACTTGGATGGAATGGCTCAACGATCCAAACGGTGGCAACACCAATGCTCAAGATTTAGTGCAACTTTCAACCAAAGAAGAACATGAAATCCGTGCATCACTGGCCTCACTCTATAGAAAATTTACGGACCAAATAATGGAGAGTATTTCTGCCCTTGGTGCTCCTTAGTTCAAGTAGAGTCGAACACTCAACTCTACGTGGAGCGTATAGAAACACAACTCGGAACACTTCAGCTTGAAGAGGGCTATTCCAAGACGAGGTTGAAGGCTGAACTTCGAGGCATGGAGTTGTTGTGTACCATTGTCAATTCAACACCTGTTTGGAGTTTTAATCTCAGTTCAGACAAACCGTTCCTCTGTTCAAATGATGATGGGCCAACCATTCAAATTGATGTATTCCAATGCATTCGACAGAACTGCGAAGATTTTGATGCCCATCTTTCCGTCTACATGTCACAACGACCCGTCTGTATTTTGAAGGATGACAACAGCATAGATACGCCTACGACAGACTCGATAATCTCACTCGTGTTACTGGGAATGGCCGGATGGCCACTTGAATCTACACCTTCGACACTCAAGGAAAAAGCACTCAAAAGTGGTTCATATGAACTTCATGATATAACAAAGATGCTACCGGCAGATTTTGAGGATGTTCAAAAAGCCATTGGCTTGTATGAATTAGGTGTGGAGCATGCCTCCCTTTCGGCTCTTGGTCAACTTGCTCGTCGCTGGTATGTTTGCCGAAACTGGGATGTCGAGAAGATTCGAGATACACTGAAGCCTATACTCGAACTCTATCAACAGGAAGAAATTGAAAACTATCTTCGAGTACCAGATGAGAGAAGTGACAGACTTTTCCTCTTGGTTTGAGATAGAGTCACTCAAGAATGCTCAAGTGCTGTCGGTTGCGACAAGCAGATGGTGAGTCAATGAAGGTCTATCACGAACTCATTCAACGTATTCTTGATGAAGGCGAAGAGAAGGGTGACCGGACCGGCACTGGAACGCTCTCTGTGTTTGGCCACCAAATGCGATTTGACCTCTCTGAAGGCTTTCCAATGGTGACTACCAAAAAGTTGCATTTGCGCTCCATTGTCCATGAACTTCTTTGGTTCCTCAAAGGCGATACCAACATCCAATATCTGCAAGAAAATGGTGTTCGCATCTGGAATGAATGGGCTGATGAAAACGGCGACTTAGGACCCGTATATGGCAAGCAATGGCGCAGATGGGAAGCCAAAGATGGCCGAATCATCGACCAAGTCGAACAGGCGATTGATATGATCAAAAACAATCCAAACAGCCGACGAATCATTGTCTCTGCTTGGAACGTTGGTGAACTTGACCAAATGGCCTTGATGCCTTGCCACGCTTTCTTCCAGTTCCATGTTGCCAATGGAAAACTCAATTGTCAATTGTACCAACGCAGTGCCGATGTCTTCCTTGGCGTTCCATTCAACATCGCCTCGTATGCGCTTCTCACCCACATGATGGCACAGATTTGTGGACTTGAAGCTGGAACATTTGTTCACACATTGGGTGATGCACACTTGTATACCAATCACCTTGAACAATCCCAATTACTCATCTCTCGTCAACCGCTCGCTTTGCCCCAACTCAAATTAAATCCTGAATGCACGACCATTGATTCGTTTACATTCGAGGACATCGAAGTGGTCGGATATGAGCACCATCCGCATATTTCTGCACCAATCGCTGTGTGAGGTGGATATGATGTTCACAATGATTTTTGCATGCGATTTGAACGGAGCGATCGGTAAAGATGGTGATTTGCCGTGGCGTCAATCATCTGACTTACAACATTTCAAGCGCATCACCATGTCAAAAACCATCGTGATGGGAAGAAAAACTTGGGACAGCCTGCCTGGGAAACTACCTGGACGAAGGAACATTGTCCTCTCAAGAACACCTCGAGAGGATGTAGAAGTGCTTTCCTTTGAGGAAGTTCTCGAACTCGGCGATTCTGAAGAAGTGCTCATCATCGGCGGTGGAGAGATTTACCAATTGTTCTTAGAGCATACCAAAGAGATTCACAAAACCATTATCGCAACTGAAGTTGAAGGTGCTGATGCCTTTGCTCCATCACTTGAGGGTGAAGAGTTCCACCTGATTGGTGAACGGTTTGTTGATGCTGGACCACGTGACGAGCATTCAATGATTTTCCAACACTGGATTCGATGATCATTCATCTGGTTTGTATTCAGTCACTCGTAATCCCAAACGACCTTGGCGTGATGGGCGTTGCATAATCGTAGCATACTTTGCCTCAAAGGCAGCTTTCAAATCAATTTCCATTGCTAAGGAGTGTCCCATAAGCAACAAAAGAATATCAGCCATTTCTTCAGCACAATCAGCAAGTGGTTTACCTTTGGTCACCGCTGCTGCAAACTCACCTAATTCTTCAACCGTGAGTGCGATACGATAGCCCATATCATGCCCGTTGTTTTCTTCGAACTTGTGTTTATCATGAAAGACTGCGATTTTCTTCATCATGGTTTCCCATTCATTCCGCGCTTCATGGGCCATCCATTGGTCAACTGACATTCCTTCCATACACGGTGATTCGTGAGATCGGCATTAGACCTTCCGTAGACTCGGGAGATTCGATCGATGATGAATTCATTACTTCAGTTTCCACCGATGACGAAGTCTTTCCAGCGTTTCATGTATTCAACAAAGACTGGACTGAGATCTGCATCCAGTAAATGCTGCTCACTAAACGGTGGACGGGCTGGGGAATAGTCGGGGTCACCAAGGTGCATTGGCCAATCGGGGTGGGCAATCGCTACTCGAGCCACACCAACCAAATCTGCACCTTCATCCATAAGCCATTCGGCGTCTATAGATGACCAAATGGCGCCTGTGGAGATGAGTGGAATATGTGCAGGAATGACATCACGAAATCGCTGAGTAAGACTCGGGCCGTCTTCATCACCCTCAACACCTTGGAACACATCCCAGCATGAAATGTGAAGCATATCAATGTCCATTTCACACAACATCTCGGCAAGTTCGAGGCTTTCATGCAAGAAGACGCCTGCCTTTTCGATGATGGGTGAGATACGAACTGCCAGAATGAAGTCCGGGCCTGTTGCTTGACGAACAGAAGTGATCATGTCACGCAAGAACTTGCTTCTCCCCTGTAAATCGCCACCCCAGTCATCTTCACGTCGATTGGTTACGCTTCCAAGGAATTGGCAGATGAGATACGAATGTGCGCCGTGTAATTCAACACCATCAAAGCCCGCTTTTTGGCAACGAACTGCTGCATCGGTAAACGATTGAATCATCTCAAGAACTTCATTGCAGGTTAATGCTCGAGTGTACAAGCCATCCATCCCATCCTCGGTATTCTCACTGGCTGAGACGGGTTGAACTCCGTTAAGTGGCTTCGGAGCACGCATGCCACCGTGGAATATTTGAGCGAGACTCAAGGTTCCAGTTGCTTTCAATTGTGTTGCCATCTTGGTAAGGCCAGGGAGTTGATGGTCGCCCCAAACACCCATTTCTCCATCCCAGCCACGCCCGTGTTCGGTAACATTTGCTGCTGCTGTTGTCGTGATGGCAAATCCATCTTTCGCTCGTCGAACCAACCATTTGATTTCTTCATCCGAAAGCGTGCCGTCTTCGTTGCTTTGCTTATTTGTCATCGCAGCAAGTACGCTACGATTCGCTACGACATGTCCCGTACGAGGAAGTGTGAATTGACTCGATGGGTTCATGCCTGAAGCAAGAACTGCACCTTCTTGATGCTTCGCATGATTCAAACTGAACCTCAGGTCATTCAGATTCTTCTTGCTTTGTGTGACCTGGTTCTGCTTTGGCTGGGAGCATGCGGTCAAGCCATTTTGGTGACCACCAGTTCCACTTACCCATCAAGCGCATGGTTGCAGGAACAACCAATGCACGTACAATCGTTGCATCAAGCAGAATAGCAAGAGCCAGACCGAATCCAATTTGCTTCAGAATAATGATTGAAGACAAACCAAAAGCGCTGAACACGACAACCATAATGGCTGCTGCTCCAGTAATCAAACGCCCAGTTTTTTGCAATCCATTGGCGACAGCAAGGGTGTTGTCACCTGTGCGTTCCCATTCTTCATGAATCCGTGAAAGCATCAAGACCTCATAATCCATCGATAATCCAAAGACAATACAAAACATGATGACTGGATTCGTCGCTTCGATTGGCTGGGGTGTAAAGTTGAGTAAATCAGCTCCATATCCCCATTGGAATACAAAGACCAGCATTCCGAACGAGGCGGAAATCGAAAGGATGTTCATCACAATAGCCTTGATTGGAATAATAATACTGCGAACTTGAATGAAAATCAAGACCATGGTCGAGATGAGGATAAAAGCCAATGCTGTTGGGAGACTGTCCTGAATGGCGCCAAGCGTATCGAGGCTGTAGGCAGAGAAGCCTGCAACCTTGAGTGAGGAATCATCACCAACAAGTAAGAGGTTCGTAAAGTCACCTCGGTCTTCACGGAGGTCTGCTACGAACTGATGGCTTTCCCTACTGGTACTTGACCCCTCAATTGCGTACACCACATAGGTGACATCACCAGAGATGAATTGTTGACGAAG
>CAJJCQ010000108.1 GCA_905182725.1 uncultured Candidatus Poseidoniales archaeon | reverse complement strand
GAAGGGAAGGGTCCTCAAGACTTGAATGACGTCCCCTTTTTGACGGTTGAATCGGAACTTGATGGAGGTCAGTCTGGCTATCTTGTCGTTTGGAACTCACATCCACTTTCGATAGCAGCAATACGTTTTTCCAACATTCATATTCTTCCGCCTTACACCTATGGCGGAGAGGGAATAAATATTACAGTACGAGGAGTTCCAGCAGGTATTTCTCAGTTCTTGAAAACATGCAGAGAATTACTACCACCTGATGTCGTCAAAGTTGTGGAAATGGAAGATAATGCGAGTCTTATCGAAGGGATCCTCACAGCACGCCAGATGGAATGCGTCAAAGTAGCCGCTACATCGGGATATTATGACCATCCTAAACAAATCAAATTACGAGAACTTTCTGAATTGATGAAAATTCCACGTTCAACCTTACAAGAACACCTCAATCGGGCTGAATTGGCCATGATGAAGTGGTCGAGTGAGCAAATTGATTCCGAATAACGCGGGCAAAACCTTGAGAACAAGCGGGTTTTGGGCGAACCATGGACAAGGCATCTCGTTTGGACTCATTACTTCCAAATGGACGAGGCGTGTGGATTCCAATTGACCATGGTGCATCCGATTTCCCAGTTGACGGGCTTACGGATACTGAGCATGTGATCCGCTCACTGGTACGAGCTGGCGTTGATGCAATTGTTGCGCAAAAGGGATTGGTGAGCCACTATGGCCACCTTTGTCAAGACTCTTCAACTGACATGGTTGTTCATTTTTCGGTATCGACAAGGCATGCGGGACCAGACAGTTCGAACAAGGTCCTGGTAGGCAATGCTGATGAAGTTCTACCGAGGGGTGGACTCGGTGTTTCTTGCCAAGTCAATATGGGTAGCCCAAACGAGGCAGTAATGATTGAGCGCATGGGTCAAATGAGCCGAGCAGCACTGCATCACCAGTTGCCAATGTTTGGGATGGTATATGCACGCGGCGAACATCTCTCAATCATGGAAGGTGACGATACAAATGCAAACGCACATGCCGTTCGACTCGCTTTTGAGCTCGGTTGTGACGCTGCCAAGACAACATGGACAGGTGACAAAGAGAGTTTCATGAAAATCACTTCCGCTGTACCAATCCCCGTATTAGTTGCGGGAGGACCTGCAACTGGTGATTCGAAAGCAATTTTGACAATGGTGCGTGATGCACTTGATGCCGGTGCATCTGGAATATGCATGGGCCGGCAAGTGTTTGCTCATCCAAATGTCGAAGCAATTGCCAAAGCATTGATGATGCTTGTACATCAAGATTCTACTGTAGATGAAGCGATGAATGCCTGTGGACTTTGAGGAATACATATGGAAGTTTGGATTGATAAGCGCTTTTCTATAGAAAGTATAGTCCAGACATTCGAAGGTGCTGACCGCATGCTTCTCTCAACACCAACTGATTCAAATACAGATATTTTTTGTGATGGAAATCGTTTGATGTGTTCAAGTCAACTCGTTGGAAGTTTGGTGATGCTTGATGGAGATGCATCACAAAACTATGCACGTTCATTGGTAGGGAGTGTGGAATGGTTAGTTCTCGAATTCTCTGACTGGTCGATGATCCCAATTGAGAACCTCTTAGCTGCCTGTGAGGGGACACCTACCAAAATCGCTGCCGTTCTTTCGACTCCTGAGCAAGCCCAGGGAGCCGGTTTTGCATTACAGCGGGGAGTAGAGGCCTTAGTGGTGAGCCCTTCAGTGGAAATGCTCGAGGCAGCCCTCATCGTCAAATCTCAACGCTTAGAATCTGAACAAATTGAATCGAACGATGAGGCTTCTTTTTCTGCAAAAGTTGGCATGGGAAAACTCACCATCACATCGGTTGAATCAGGGGGTACTGCTGAGCGATATTGTATCGACATGACTCGTCTATTGAAGCATGGCGAAGGACTTTTACTCGGTTCGAGTGCCTCGAGTTTTCTGTTCGTACATGGAGAAACGGTTGAATCGGAATTTGTACCTACACGCCCATTTCGCGTCAATGCTGGTCCACCGCATGCTTATGTGCGCATGTCCAATGGTAATACGAAATATCTCTCAGAACTTCATACGGGTGATGAGGTCCTCTTAGTAAATACGGAAGGAATGATTCGCAGTGCCACGATTGGGAGGCTTAAAATTGAAATTCGTCCAATGCTTTTGATAAAATGGCTCGATGAAAATGATAAAGAAGGTAGTATGTTTCTGCAACAAGCAGAGACGGTACGAGTCGTGGGCCTTAACAATAAAACCAAATCAATTACCGCATTGAAAGAAGGTGAGATTGTCCTCGGATGGTGCGATGTAGGAGCGAGGCATATTGGTGCCTCAATCTCAAGTATCGTCACTGAGAGATGATGCAATGGCGATTTTAGGCTCTGGACAGGCGAACGGTGGTTGTAGTTTACTGCATGCTGCTGGCCTTGGCTATGGAGCAAGTATTGGTCTCGACTTGCCGTTAGCAGTTCGTTTACTCGACCGGCCTAGCAAACGAGATCTCGATGACCCCGATGGGTTACTTCCGGCAATTATCGATGCTTGGCTAGCTGGTGGATTCAAGCTTCCAAACGACCTAGCCAAAGAAGAACTGTATTGGGCTGTCATCAGCCAAGTCCCTCCACGCCAAGGCCTCAAATCGAGTGCTGCAACAGCCATAGGTGCTCTTCGAGCGCTTGCGGACGCCACTCAATCTGAAGTAAGTGAAGAAGAGTACGTAGCAATGGCCGCACAAGCCCAACTTGATTCAAACATCTCCATCACTGGCTCGATCGATGATGCGTGGGCTTGCCTAACCCCTGGATGGAAACTTATCGATCCGCAGGCAAACAGTATCGCTGAAGGTGTATTGTTTGAAGGCGATGGCCCCAACATGGATCATTGGCTTGTCATGATTGTATGCCGTGGAGAACGGACTATGCGGCCTAAATTGGAAGATTTCGCACCTCACCGTAAGTCTTTTCAGAATTCACTTGAGGCATTACAAGAAATGAATGAACTGGTTGCATTAACTTGGAATGGTCGAGGAACTGTTGCCGTCTTGAATGATATCCAAGGCCGTAAGATTACCAATGACGCAATGAGCAATGGCGCACGTGCAGCCGGAATGAGTGGTTCTGGAAATGCGATCATCGTGGTCGCACCAAAAGTAAGCATACCAATTTGTGACCGCCTAAGGAAATTGTTTGAAGCCAACAAAGATGTTGTCAAAGTGATTGAAACATCGTTCTTGAGCATCGAAAGAGAAGAAACAATATGAGACACACCTTCTTCAAGTGAGGGTGGCTCGTGAAACTGAATCCAATGCATATGCACCTCGGAGAACGTATCCGGCTCACCCTTTTTGGGACAAGCCATGGACCCCGCGTAGGCGCAATACTCAAGGGTGTACCAGCTGGAATTGTTCTCGATTATCCTGCTCTTGAACAGGCAATGGCTTCACGACGCCCAGGTGGACGTTATGCAAGTAAGCGGAAGGAAGCCGATCACGTAGAAATTCGGACTGGCGTAGTGGATGGCAAAACAACTGGGGATGAAATTGAAATTTCTATCGCAAACACGGATGCCAAATCTCGTGATTACAGTTTCCTACCCGACCATCCACGCCCTGGCCACCAAGACATGGTGATGCAGAAGCGAACCAATGGCGAGGCTGACCTTCGCGGCGGAGGAAGTTCAAGTGCTCGCTTAACCGCTGCTTTAGTGGCTGCAGCGGCCGTTCTATCGCCCCTTCTCAACAAAGTCGGTATCGAATGCGAGGCGCATGTTGGAGCAATCGGTCAAGTCAAAGCCAAATCAATGAAACTCTGCCCCCCGAGGTGGGAAAATGAAGCCTGCCAAGAAATGAGATGCAGAGACCCTGTTGCCGCCTTGGCGATGGTTGAAACGGTTGAGCAACATCGAATGGGTCGCAATTCGATCGGAAGCCGTGTGGACCTCTGTGTCACTGGTGTACCTCTTGGATTAGGCGAACCTTGGTTTGATGGACTTGAACCTGCTCTAGCACGTGCTATGATGGCCATTCCTGCCGCACGCGGCGTAACATTTGGACGAGGGTTCGATGTTGTCGAAATGTCTGGCTTAGAACACAATGATGTATGGGGTGGAACAAATGAACTTCCAACATTGATGGGTGAGAAACCTGACGGTGTTCTGGCAGGCCTTGCTACGGGCTCTCCGATTCATGTATCGGTTGCATTCAAACCACCATCGAGCATTGCTTCGGAACAACTCACCTTGAATCTTGCAACAGATTCGATCGAACCATTGGTTGTCGGTGGACGTCACGACCCAGTATTGGGCCCACGTGCAGTTTCAGTTGTAGAAGCAATGGCCAAACTTGTTCTCTGTGACCTCGCATTACGTGGAGGTTTTTTCGATGAATAAGACCATCACTGTTCACAAGTTTGGAGGTTCTTGCCTTCGAGATATTTCGGACTTGAATCGTATTGCTGAAGTGATCAAATTCTGGCCTGGCCAATCTATTCTCGTTGTTTCTGCCTTATGGGGTACAACCGACCGCTTAATGCGGGCAAGTCAAGAACCGCGATATGCAAGCCGATTGGTAAGTGACCTTTCCAGACAGCATTTACGATTCGCACCAGGGTTAATCGACAGCAAGAATGCAAATCTGTTCAATTCGGTATTGAAAGGCATCGAACATTCACTGGAAGAATTGTCCAGAAGCCCAGATGATTGGAATGCTACAAATCGATTACTTGCAGCGGGTGAACGCTTGTCGGCATTGGTTGTCGCACACCATTTGCAAGAATTTGATATTCAAGCCCATCCTGTTGGAGCTGAAGATATCGGTTTGAAATTGAAGGGAATCAATCGAGCGCCTATTGTCGACATTGATGCCTCAATGGAGAAATTAGACCACTCTGCCCTCTTTGGGACACCCGTCATCACCGGATGGTTTGGTGAAGGTACGGATGGTGAACTCGCACTGCTTGGGCGTGGAGGAAGCGACCATACTGCAACTTCTATTGCGCATTTAGTGAATGCCGACAAGGTCATTCTATGGAAAGACGTTGAAGGTGTTTTACCGTTGAATCCTCGATGGGGAATTGAATCCAAACCAATTCCCTACCTTGGCTATGGGGAAGCGGTAGAACTTGCTCGATTGGACACTCCAGTATTACATCCTGCAACTGTCGAACCTCTTCGGAGCATTGGAATTCCTCTTGAAATCCGAGACTTACGAGGAGTTCACCAAGAAAAGGCCTCCTCAATTATCGGGCCAGATTTACACCAAACTCGAAAAGTGAAAGCGATTGGGTGTTTACCAAGCATTGCACGAATTAGTGTAGATTCGCCATCACTTGAAGTGCAGAGCGAAAAACTAGGCCGAGTGTTAATTCAATTGGCTCAAGAAAATGTTCCTTGCTGGAATTTAGACTCAGTCCCTGGGCACATCTCATGGATCGTATCACAACATGACCTTACTGTTGCTACAAGAATCGTCAGCGAACACTTTACTGAACATGAAATCTCCGAATTTGGAGTTATGTTTTCATTGGTAGGAAATAAACTTCCAGAAGATTCGGAATTCATTTTGACACAACAACTCAAAGAACTTCTTGAAGTGGAAGTACTCTCAATAAATGAGCATGCAATACGACTTATCTCGAAAAACAAAGATGTACATTCGATGCTCAAGGTATTAGCAGACCATTTGGAACTCGCCATCGAGGCTTAGTCATCGCCTGCACGCTTCTCACGGAAACTCTGCAGGTGGGTTGGAAGGTTGAGTGCAAACAATCCGCCAACAACACAGAACACAAAGAAAGTCCCAAGTGCCACTCCATAGACCGAAATCAGTTCAACTGATTCTTCCATGCGAAGGGCGGTATCTTTGGAAAAGATTCCAACGAAGAAAGGGAGAATCGTGTTTGCAGAGAGAACAATCGTTGCTAACACAGTAGCAATAAGCGGGTTGATGAGAAGGGAACGGTGGTATTTACCAACGATCTTCTGTGGATTCATGACATAGACTTCATTGGTTCGAATACTTGTATCAAGCATTGAATAACGGATAACGCCGTTGGTAAGTTCGAAATACATAATCAAAAGCACTGCATAGACAACGACAAGGGCTGAAAGTAAAAACGGTTTATCTTGGAGTCCAAACATATCGTTGGAAAGCATGATTTTTGAAGAAGCAAAACGCAAGATAGCGAGAATGAACATCAGGTTGCTGATGAGTGTGAAACGTCCATCTCGTTGGAAGGTCCCCCAAAACCCAGTTCCAGTTGCAGCTGCGATGAGAAGCAATTGAAGGATCGTTGCAATTCCAAGGCTACCCGTAATCATGTACCAGATTGTGCCTTCTGCCGGCGAAATCATGTAGGTTAAGAGAGATAAAGCAACGAGAATTCCGTAAACACCCAGTTGGAGGTTTTGAACCATCTTTGCAGGTGGTAAGAACTTCGTCTTCGGGACCAAAGGACCGCCAAGAAGACTTTCGATGAAACTTGGAATCTCGACTTCAGGAATTGCATCCTTTGGGATTTCACTTCCAGTTCCGATTTGACCAGCAATCTTCTTTCGAGAAGGGGCTGATGAACGAACGGTCTTTCCATCATACAAGTGAGATGTGTCGCTGGAAGGTCGTGATACAGTCATAATGTCACCTCAGAATCCTCTTGCGCCAGCAAGTGCTGTTGAGAGCAACATATCCGGCTCCCAATCCATAATATTGACACCAAGACCACGAAGTTCACTAATGAGAACATCGCGCTCGGTCTTCATAATTTCATACCCAGTTCGATCGATACGACGTGCATCGAATTCAAACTCAAGAGACGAAGGCGTGAGAACTGTGACATCGAAATCACGAGCACGGAAATCACGCAGAGCGTTCACGATGGTTGGGTCATCTTCGAGATTTGACAAGAAGATAATTGGACTTCCTTTGTTGATGTGTGGTAAGATACGATTCACAACCACTTGAAGTGGAATGTTTCCTCGTGCCACAGCACCAGAAAGTTTGGTTAAGATCACGTAGAGTTGTTTCTTTCCTGTATCTCGATCAACACTGACAACTTCATCGCCGTAGACGACAACACCGACAGAGTCACGACGACTGAGGAAGAACTTCGCTAGAGAAGCTGCTGCACGAGTCGAGTAAACGAGTGCATTACGAGACACTGGGCCAGTTTCGGCAACTGAACGTGAGTCTACGATAATGATGATGTCTGAAACAGCATCACGTTCTCGTTCATTCACCATCAGTCTACCGGAGCGGGCATAAGCAGACCAGTTAATGGCTCGGAACGAATCACCTTCGAAATATTCACGAAGAGAATAAAACTCTGAACCAGGGCCTGGTTGACGAATGTTGACAGCACCTGTGAAAATCTTCGGAACACGAGATTTGACGAATGTATCGGAGAGGTCTTCCATTTTCGGGAACACAAGGAAGTCATTGTAGACATGCAACTCTTTTTCCTTGTGAAATAATCCGAAGGGGTCTTGAATCCTGACAGCCACAGGACCAACACTATAGAAACCTCGAAGAGGACATTCAACGGTGTATTCAATGAATGTTTCACGCCGAGGACCAAGTTCCATCAAGATGTAATTCGCACCGTCTTTGATACGCATTACTTCAGGAACTCGATCTCGAACTTCGAGAATTTTGGCAAGCGAGGAATGGTTTTGCATCCTCAGTGTAATGTTGAGTTCTCCGTCTTCGAAAATACGGGCACTGGACAGTTTGCGCATAGCACTCACACTGTTCAATGCTGCACCTTCTTCTCCGGTCCATTCTTCTGCACGACGGCCAGTAGCGGCAACGTCTGCGTGACCGCCAAACAAGGCAGCCCAAGTCAAGAACACGAAGATGACGACGGCAATCGTAACCAGTTGGGAATTTCGCAAGGTTAAACCAAGTAAATACATGGCAATAGCCAAGCTTCCTAACATAGCAGATTTACGACTCCACATCACATTCACCTCAAAATCAGTTTTGTTCTACAATCAAACGGTAGGAACTCGAACTTCTCGTAGAATAGCTTGAATCACTTCACCAGACTCAAGACCCTTGATTTGATGCTCAGGCTTGAGAATAATTCGGTGTGCGAGTGCAAGTTCTGCGATTGTTTTGATATCGTCAGGAGTGACGAAGTCACGACCACGGAGTGCTGCTGCAGCACGAGAGGTCTTGAGCAATGCTTGGGAACCACGAGGAGAAGCGCCGACCAAAACACGAGGATCTTCACGTGTTCGGGAAACGATTTCAACCATGTACATTCGGAGAGCAGGGTCAACGTAGACGAATTCACATGCTTGTTGCATGTTAATGACCATCTCAGGGTGAGTGATCACATCGACTTCGACAGCGTCTTGTCCACGCTGAATACGGCGGCGAAGAATTTCATCTTCGTCAGCACGATCTGGGTATCCGACGGACATCTTGAACATGAAACGGTCAAGTTGTGCTTCAGGGAGAGGGTAAGTACCTTCTTGTTCGACAGGGTTTTGAGTTGCCATAACAATAAATGGTGCTGGGAGCTTGTGCGTCACAGTACCAATGGTAACTTGCTTCTCTTGCATAGCCTCAAGCAAAGCAGCTTGGGTCTTTGGAGGAGCACGGTTAATCTCGTCAGCAAGAAGAAGGTTACAGAACAAAGGCCCTGGTTTGAAAGTAAATTCACCTTTCTTTGCATCATAGATGTTGGTACCAGTGATGTCAGCAGGGAGCAAGTCAGGCGTAAATTGAACACGCTTGAAATCGCAACCAAGTGCATCAGCAAAGGTATTGGTCATCAATGTCTTAGCCAGACCTGGGTAATCTTCGAACAGAAGGTTACCGTTGGAAAGAATGTTAATCAGTACATTATCGATAACGTGTGCTTTACCGATAATTACTTTCGCTACTTCGGCTGCGATTGCGCTTGCAATCGAACCGACGGCTTTCAACTTCTCTTTGTTTTCTGGGCTAGTTTGGTGCTTCGGCTGGGCCGGAGCGGCCGGTGCTACAGTTACTGGGGCTGGTGCGGGCATTGCAGGTGCTGCCATAGGCGCTGGTGCTGCGGGCATTGGTGCCGCTGGCATTGGCGCTGCTGGTGCAGGCATTGCAGGTGCTGCTGGGGCCACAGGCGCTGCTGGCGCTGGCGCGGGCTGGGCTGCTGGGGGTGCGGGGGGTTGCATGTCTATTTTCCTCCAATTATCAATTTCCCCAACGCCGGATTTGCGGAATAACTTCTCGCAATTCTTCGTTGGAGTAGGAACGGGTTGAGCTGATGAGCTCGACCAAGCGCGGATCTCGGACCATTTGCATGATCTCCGCAGGGGATTTACGCATGAATTCATCACGCGTCAAGTCATTGAACTGACGTACTTTCGAGAGGAGTGCGTCACGAGTCCGAGCTTGGTATTGGGAGGTGTCTAGTTTGGAAGGGCGTTCTCTGAAGCGTGTCAGGTCAAACACATGCCGCCAGTTTTCTTTCTCTGGTACGACCATGATGGCAATGGCAAGCAAAGCAAAGAGATTGAGAATAATGAGCCACTTGAGGACGACGTCGCTTGTGAGTAAGACTACGGCACCCATTGCTTCAGTGAATGGAGATATGAGAGGGCTTGAGACGTGTCGGCTCTCGTCAAAGACGACATAGAATTCAGAAGGAGAACGAGTGATGGTTGTTGACAATTCAGGATTGTCGAATTCCATCATGTCATAAATCAAAGCAGAGAAGTATTGGCTGTTTCCATTCCAATCAGTACTACCTTGAGCAGAGGAGAGACCGTCTGGGTCAGAGTCCCAGCAGTTGTGGCCGTTTTCGACATAGGCAGGGGATGTGCATTGTAGGTATCCGTTTTCTTCAGCCAAATCAGCATCCCAAAGATGGTTTGCAAGAACTGAGTGGTCTGAGACGAAAACAATAGATCCCGTAACATCGATTTCTCCGTAATCATTGTTCTTAATGACATCAAGGACACCGGAAACGGGATAATCAATACGGATGATGAGTCCCGTCATTCCTTCACCCAATGTAGGGTTTTGGTCACTGTCAATGTTATCGGGGAATTTAGCGACACGAGCAGAAGTCGATGCAGCAGCAAGAATGCTGATGTCGCGATTTGAATCGGATTGTTCATCAAGAACCTGGATTGCTGTTGGGCGATGGAAGAGAACTGGCATCCGGCAATTGTCAACTTGAGCATTTTTAACAGACTCTTCGGAACATGGAATTAATTTCTCAGCACCCATTTCGCTGATGTTTTGGTTCACGCTTGCTGCGGACCAAAGACGCCGGTAGTCAGCAGGTTGTAGGACCCCGACGGAATCTTCGACTTCGTAGTAGCGTTGGTCATCATAGACTGGAGCGTCGAAATATTTGACACCGAATTCTGATGCAACGAGTTGAGCGTTGGTTGAACTTGCTGCGAGAATGACTTTTCCACCTTTCTTGGTAACAAAGTCATGGAGCGCAGATGCTTCAGCAGCATCAAACGGCTTTTCCGGCCCAGCAATAATTAACATTGTTCTGTGAGGATCATTCCAATCGTTCACCAACATCGGTGTCGACATCGTGTTCGCAATACTGAAATCTCTTTCTTCGATAACATTGCGCATCTCAGTCAACTGTTGCATCGAATATTCGTCAGCAGCATTGTTGTAAGGCGAAAGAACAGTGTTCTTGTCCCAGCTCACAACACTGATCACAAGAACGGAAAGGAAAAGAGATGAAACAAGTCCAACTTTAAGCCAAGTCTCCATGGCTATTTTTGATGATTCTTGCTCTGCTATATTTCTCCCTCCTTGTGCGCTTGCCGTACTCTTGAACAGTATAACAACCGTCGGAACCTCGCTCCACACTTAATGCTTTTTCATGCGTGATTAGAGGCCACAACTTAATAGGGGATGGAAATCAAATCAGTGGGAATTGTTTCAAAATGAGAAAATGAGGGCGAAATCGCTAAAAATATCAAAAAAACAGCGATTCAGTCTTTACTCGAATTGGCGCTTCTAACTGCAACCGTGCTTAGCAGTATCAAAAGTTCAACACCACCAACCCAAGGCAGGGTATTCGACTCTTGAGACAAACTGCCACCATCATCTGAATCACCTGTTTCAGTCGAAGTCGAAGAAGAATCTTGTTCTTCAACAGCCATGGCTTCAAGTTCAAAAGTTGTACTACGCGAAGCCTCATCACCTTCAGATGTCAAAGCCAATGTAATTTCGCAGACTCGGTTCGGTTGACTCTCGGATGCTTCAAGACGAAGCGTCACATAGGTATCCTTGCCATTCTGGGCATCGGTCGTCTCTACGATTGTATTGGCGAGATCTTCCACGCCTGGCATCGAGAGGTGAGGGCAACTGCGGAATTGAACACTGGCTTGTTTAACTGCATCTCGGGCGTTTCCGTTATTGGTGAGTTTTGCTGAAATTTCAATCCATGAGCCGGCATATAATGTCTCGTCGGAAAGGGTAATTTCCGGGCGTAAATCAAAAATTCGAGGAACGCCAACATCTCCTTCAATTTCTTGTGTACTTGCCGATGTATCGCCTACTTTCTCTTCAGCAGTTATGGTGAATGTAGAGGTGTTATCGGGATTGTATTCACGGGCATCGTCGTCATCGACTGAACCGAAAGTGATGGTAAAAGTATCATTGGTGTTCGCTGCCACTGAAAATGAATCTGGGCCGCTGAATGTAAACGGAACCCAATCATCGAACTCGTACGTGAGTTCGACTTCAAGTGGCGACATTCGATTATTTTCAACATAGGCGGTTATTTCACCGTCTGCATCCCAATCAAGGTCCATTTCCACAATATATTTTGAATCCATATCTGTGGCCCAGCCAAGAGTCCAAGAGGAACCATCGATCGGTCCTTGTGCATGAACTGGAATACTGCTCATTACTGAACATCCGAGGAGAAGAGTCAACAGAATGACGAGGAAAGATTGTTTCATGGTATCACTTCATTCTATCATTTTTTGAACCGCTCTCTTGGTTAAGACGCGAACCATGGATTTACGATATCGAGGAGGCAGTGATGTATTATTGACGGGTTGGACACTCTTGCGCACTCCAGCAGCAAGCGCTTTGACCGAAGTCATTCCATCCCAGCCGTCTTCAAGCACAGCTGCAACTTCTTCGGGATGGCATCGAGGAATAGATTCCAGTGCCGTAGTTGCAATTTGGAGAGAATTCACATCGCCAGGAATCCATGATGCTGCGACCCCTGCTTCGGGGAAATCCCATGAATCACGCACTCGTAATTTTTGATACGAACCCACACGTCCAGCACCTTCTTCAGAAAGAGTCACTTTAAGCAGGAACTCTCCTTTTTTGAGAACATTTTTAGTCATACCATCAAGTTGATAGAACTCTGCAAGTGGGAGTGTTCGTAAACCATTAGGCCCAATCAAATGAACCTCAGCGTCCAGTACCATCAATGTTGGAGCAATATCTCCTTGATAGGTTGCAACACATAATGTGTTTTGATTCGGAATCACACGGCAATCAGCACCCGTCCCACAGTCTGCTTTATGGCACCAGTCAATGGAACGACGCCAAAGTTCGCCTTGATTATACCAAAAGCATCGAGTATCCAGGCAAATATTGCCCCCGAGTGTTGCGTTACGGCGAACAAGGGAGGAAGCGACTTTACTCGCAGCTTCAACAATTAACGGGTGAATGCCGTTTTCAAGTGTTAAATCTGTGAGTCGAGCCATGCAACCAATCTCATGAAGAGATAACGTGTCCACGCCTTCGATTCGGGCGAGTGAAATGACATGTGGTTTAGGATTAAGATGCCATTTGTAATTTGGAAGGAGGTCAGTACCTCCTGCAACCCAATCAAATTCTTCTCCTTTTTCAAGCAGGATTCCTGCGAGTGAACAGGCTTCCTCAACGGTTGTAGGGTTATGAAGTGTAAACGGTGGCATCAACATTAATTTTCACCTTCCATATGTCGCTGTTCTTTCTTGAGCCAAGCACGGCCTGCAAGTCCAAGTTCAGCAAGTTGTTCAGGGTCGGGTTCTGTGGCAGTACGCCAGCCTTCCACTTGATCTTCCAGTGGAATGGTCGGATCAAAGCCAAACAAGACCCCATTCACATAGGGGCTTGTGTCTTCGGTTCGCTGACGTGCTTTGTCTCTGATTTTGTGCTCTTGTGCTCGAGCAACTAACTTGGGTTGCATCGAACTGAATGTAAGTCTCGGTGAAGGCAGGTCTGTTGGGTCATCAAATTCAGAAGCCTTGAGCGTCTTTTCAATACCCTTGAACACAACATCAGGAGTGAGTGGTAGAGTACGCAAACGGATTCCAATTGCATCGTAAACTGCATTGACAACCGCAGGAAGAATTGGGAGAAGAGGTCCTTCTCCGGCTTCTTTAGCACCGAATGGACCTTCGGGGTCGCACGATTCGACGATGATTGGTTCAACATGTGGCATTTCATGAACAGATGGAATTTTGTAATCAAGAAGATTAGCATTTTGAAGATGACCAGTTCGGCCATAGACCATCTTTTCAGAGAGGACTTGGCCAAGACCCATGTGGCAAGAACCAATGATTTGACCCTTGACTGCCAGAGGATTGAGGGCTTTTCCACAATCGTGCGCTGCCCAAACATTGGTGCACTTGATCATTCCAGTTTCGATATCGACATCGACTTCTGCAACATAGGCTGAAAACGAATAGGCTGGAGCCAAACCTGCAGCTGCTCCTTTGTGAACGCCACCCATTGGGGGTGAACGATAAGCACCGCTTGCAATCAATGCACCTTTGTCTTCTTGTGCTTTGTGAAGGGCTTTGAGGTATGAAACGCCGATTGCGGGGTCGTGTTTGTAGTAAATACGGCGGTCGTTCATGATGAGGTTATTCGGGTGGTAGCCAAGAATCTCCCATGCAGCATTGAGAAGTTGTTCACGGATTTCGAGTGCTGCACGTATTGCAGCATTCGCATTCATGAAAGTAACACGGCTGGAGTATGAACCCAAATCGACCGGTGATGTGTCGCTTTCATGGCATCGTACGTGAATCATTTCAATTGGAAGAGCAAGGACTTCAGAAACAACCTGTGCGATTGCTGTGGTCGAACCTTGGCCAATATCTGCGGCACCTGTGTGCACGGTTACCCCGCCATCCATGTCGACTTGCATGTGAACGGTTGCGTGTGGGAATCGGTTTGGATCCCAATGAATTGGTAGGCCTGAACCAGAGATAAAGAATCCACATCCAATTCCAATTCCTTTACCGAGAGGCATCTTTCGGAATTTTTCATCCCAGTTTGAGCCTTTTCGGACCTTTTCCAAGGCTTCACGCATACCGTTTGAAGTGATGCGGAATCCGCTGATGGTTCGACTGTGGGGTGGGAGAAGGTTTGCCAATCGCAAATCAATAGGGTCGACTTGCATGGTTTCTGCCATTTCATCCAGTCCCACTTCAACAGCACATCGTGTGTTGACTGCTCCGTGGCCACGCATAGCACCTGAAGCTGGTTTATTCGTCCAGACTCGAGCGCCTGTGTAATGGAACGAACCCAGTTCATAGGGTGCTGTTGCCAAGACTCCATTGTAATATGAAGTGACGTGCCCAAACGATGCAAAACCACCGCCGTCGATGAGTGCGTCGATATCAAAACCAGATATTCGAGCATCTTCATCAGCAGTCATTTTGACTTCAATATGACTCGGGTGACGCCCTCTGTTGATCCAATAGACTTCTTCACGGTCGAATGTAATTCGTACAGGACGACCTGATTTTCGTGATAAAATCGCCGCACACATCTCGTGAGGGAACGGGTCAGATTTACCACCAAAGCCACCGCCTACGAAGGTGCGAATCACATTGATTTGGTGCATAGGAACATCAAGAACTGTCGAAAGAGCTCGGTGCGTATAATGAGGTACTTGTTGAGGAGTGTAGAGTTGCAATCGGCCATTAGGGTCCCAGTGGGCAACCACTGCATGCGGTTCTGTAAAGCCGTGATGCACACCAGCCATACTCCATTTCCCATGAGATTCAGCGTGTGGCTTCTCGACGAGTGAACGGTCTCCGAATTCTTGGAAGACTCGCTTTTGAACATTGGTTCTTGCCAAATGGTACTTACCTCTCCAATGAATAGGTTCGTCGGCATCTTCGAGGCCCTTTTTAGGGTCGAATACTGGCTCAAGAAGCTCCCATTCAACATCAAAAAGATTGAGCGCTTCCAAAGCGGTTGCCTCGTCAATTGCAGCAACGCATGCAACTAAATCTCCGACGTGCCGAACTTTCTCAACAGACATAGCATGCTCGTCTTTTGTCACCGGTAGCACGCCAAAGCGATGAGGTGCGTCGGCACCTGTTGCTACGGCAAGAACACCCGGTAGTGCTTCAACGCGTGAAGTATCAATCGACTTTATTCTGGCATAATGATGAGGTGAACGCAAAATTTTACCAATCACTTCATTCGGCAAACGAACGTCATCCCCATACCATGCTTGACCCGTTACTTTGGCATTTGAATCCACAAGAGGCATTTCTCGACCAACGCTGGTACCGGTTCGAACACGGTCATGGATATGCGAGCCTGCTGGTTGAGGCTCTTTGCCACCAACAGATTCAGGAATGAAATCAAGGTCACGTGTCGCCATATTTGGCTTCGAACCACCAGAACCTGGTGGGGGGAACGCTTGCTTACCTGCAACGCGCTTGCCGTCTTTGCGAGTTTTTTGGCCGGGGCCACCTGGTTGTTGACGGTATCCTTCAGACATGAAAATCACCGTGCGTGGCCTGGAGGCATATTGGGTTCTTCTGGCCCATCGGGATGTGGGTCGGGGTGTGCATCGCTTGCCGGAGCAGCCGCTTCGACTTCTCCACGATGAATCGCCGCAGCACCTTGAATTGATTCAATGATTTGTTGGTAGCCAGTACAACGGCAAAGATTGCCATCGATTGCACAAGCGATTTCTTGGTCTGTTGGCGTGTCGTTTTCATTCAACAACGCTTGAGCACTGATTAAGAAGCCAGGGGTACAAAAGCCACATTGTGAACCACCATACTCCGCAAAACAAGATTGGATTGGCGCCAAGTGGGCGCCGTCTGCTAAACCTTCGACCGTTGTAATCGCAGCACCTTCGACTTGACCGGCTAAACAGAGACAAGAAAGTCGGGGCGCTCCATCGATCATCACAGTGCAACAACCGCATGTACCAAGGTCACACCCACGCTTTACGCCGAGAGTTCCGACTTTGTCTCGGAGCACATCGAGAAGGATTGCATTGGAGGGGACTAAGACTTCGACAGGCCTTCCATTTACTTCCGCAGACCAGATATTCTTGGCTGGAGAAGGGATCATTTCGATGTGTTCGCTGCCTACCATAATCAGTCGCCAAAGGCGAGGTAGTGGACCCCGCATATCAACCTAGGGTATGCTCTTGGTTGAGAGGATACAAACTACCGACTTTGTTCAAGTCTGGGCTGGCATTCTTTTCTTGACAGAACCAACATCGTCTTTACCTGCTGGAGGGTCAACCCAATCTTCATCTCCTGGCAGGATAAGCCCTTCACCAAGCCCGACTAAGCGTCCAGCAAGATGTCGTTGCCGATGGACTAATTCGTCCCAATTGTGCTCATCCACTTTCCATGCCTTCCAACGTTTAATTTGTCGTGATTTAACGACTAAGCGACCATATAACCGCAAATGAAGTTTGGCTGATGTCGGCCACCACATGAACAGAATCACAAATACAAAGATCGATGGTAAATAGGTCAAGAGGTTCAACAACCAATGCAGTTGTAAGAATTCGTTAACAGGGCTTGCCTCAGCAAGAAGCAACCAAGTTATTGCCCCAGAACTAATCATCCACCAAAGTGGAAAGAAAACGACCGCTGTAACTACTTTGAGTGTACCGATAATGGATTGGTCTGCACCTCGCTTTTTCATGATACGTATTGCAAGAGCGTTGGCACGATAGGGTACGAGATTGCCAAAAACAGCACTCCAAGTGATGAGACCGAGCATCCAAACCGCAGACCAAGACCATGAGAGGAAGAGTTTCATCGAGGCCCCTCGAGTGAGGCGGTCTGGACGTGCATCGACATCGAGAGGAGTCAAATTTCGTTTCTCAAGTTGTTCAAAATGGGATTCACAGTCTTCGACGAGTTTGGTAGTTGTAGCAGAATCGGTCTCAGCAAGGTATTCCCAACCTGCACGAATCCGTCTTGCACCCATGACGGATTCAGCATATGTCGGCTTGATCAGTTTGCCACCGGATTGGCGAGTTTTCTCTGCATAAGCCAAACTTCGACTTTTCCAAATGAGAGTTCGTTCCCTCCATGTCGTTTTAGAGAGGCTGGCACGCTTCAATTCTATGCCGATTGTATCTGTAACAGAAGTAACCCATGCCCGGTCAAGTCGGTCTTGTTCCTCTTCATCTTCAACCAGTTCTGGAGCTGGTTCGAATTGCATAACGCGTTCGACAACCACAGCGGCCCTTTCACGGAATGTTTGCGATTCTGAATAATGAAGCCCAATTGGAACCAATTGAGGCAAAGGTTTGCCACTGGCTTGAGCTTTTCTACGTGCTGCGAGAAGGATTCGAGCAGCACCTGAGCGTGCCCGTTTCACAGAAGATTCGGTATGGGTTGTTCCTTCAGGGAAAATAATCAAACGCCCACCGTTTGCAACAACAGAAGCAACGCTATCCAATTGTTGTGTATTTCGGTCTTTTGCCCCATGTTGGTCAGTGCTGTCTTGCGAACGTTCGATTGGAACTGCACCTGCACTGCGAATCAGCCGTCCTAAAATTGGAATATTGAACAAAGTATGTTTGGCAATCATCGAGAGTTTACCTGGGAGAGATGCATGCATGAGCATTGGGTCAATCAATCCACTCGGGTGCCAAGAAATGAAGATGACTCCCCCTTCTGGTGGTATGTTTTCATCATCAACAATATTGATTTCACGAAACCAAATACTCACTAAGGACCTTGAAAATCGACGAATTAAACGATAAATCCGGTTCGTTCGAGGGTGGCCCGGACCAGTCGGGTCTTTTGGCCAGCGCATACATAGAGCGAAGCGTTCTAACTTTTGAGTTCATCTCCGGAATAAAAAGAAAATGAGCGTTTCGGGTTTTGACACATTCTGACTCTACTGATGTTATGATTTGGTCTTGTCCACTTCAACGAGAATGGCATCGGAATTGCCCGCAGTTGTGTCATCATCACGCAATGTATTGAAATTAATTCCTGCAAGTGTTCCTTCTTCTTTATTCGAGATGAAGTTAACGACTAAGAGAACTAGAATGAAAAGAACGATGAATGCTCCAATTCCCATAAACATCGAAGTTGAAGACATTCCTGATGCTTCGGCTTTTGTTTCAAAGGCAGAATCAGTATCCATTAGCATAATGTTTGCAGTGATCAAAGGAGAAGAGGTGTGACCGCCTGTATCGTTCGCTTTGATGCCACGTAGAGATATAGTGTGGTTTCCTTCAATATCGATTCCAGGTAAATGTTCGAGTTGGTGAATGATCTCAATCGCCGTCAAGGCTCCACTGGTATCTCCATGGTCGAAACT
>CAJJCQ010000107.1 GCA_905182725.1 uncultured Candidatus Poseidoniales archaeon | reverse complement strand
GCAGAGGGCAGGATTCGAACCTGCGAACTCATAGAGACTGGGACCTCATCCCAGCGCCGTTGACCAAGCTTGGCAACCCCTGCTTCAACCAAGCGTTAGAACGCGCGTATATCAATTCCGCGACATGACCCCGAGGACCCCATCTGCAATTGCGAACTGCAAGAGATGCAGGGAAAGCGGACGGTTTAAGCATGAATGCAGGCGGTCGTAAAGCATCGAACAGGTGATTTTATGCGCTGGCTCTTCCTTACTCTCATCATGCTTCTCGCACCACTCGGTGGTTGTTTTGGAGAAAACGCAGTCGAAATCGAAGAACAATTGACCGTAGGCGATGTCTCAAGTGCAACCCGTGGACAATACATGACCCTCGAAGTTGATTCAACCGTCGATTGGACTTTTAACCGATCAGATGGGCTTTTTTACGTTGATGAATTTGGCGTTCTAAGAGATTCAATAGAGATGACGTTTTCTTCAGAAACGAAATCTTTGGAACTTCTCATCCTTGATACTGAAAGAGATTCAGTCGACATCTCCATTACAGCAGGTGGAGAACTTTGGAATGCAACACTTACGCTTGAAGACAGTGAAGAATACATGCTGGTTGACGGCAGGCGTGCCTACGAAACAATCGACATGCTCACATCCTCCTACAACAATCGATGGTGTGGAAGTGCTTCGGTTCACGAAGGTGGTTCTGCTTACGAGGCTGCTGCTGAGGCAATGGCCGACGAGATGTGGGATATGGGATTCGATTTTGTTGAAGTCACACGCTATGATGACGATCCAGACCAACTCAATGTCGTAGGATATAATTGGGGAAGAGTCAACCCCGATGAATACATCGTGATTGGTGGACACTTCGACATCGCTTACGTCTTCACCCCCCCTGGCGGAGGTACAAGCGAAGGGGCAAATGATGACACCTCTGGATCGACTGTTTCACTCGAAATGGCTCAAGCACTCGCATCAACTGAATTTGACCATACTGTTGTCGCAGCACTTTGGTCCTGCGAAGAAGAAGGCCTCCTTGGCTCTCAAGCATATGTTGACCACTTGCCAGAAAACGTGACCGTTAAAGCATACATGAATTTCGATATGGTGTCTCTTAATTACCCAATCATCCCCCTTTCCGAACCTTTGATTGGCCCTGGTGGCGAACTCTTTTCAGCATCAAAATATGAATGGGAAATCAGTATTGCAGGAGCCAGTGACAGCAATATGGAATTGATGCACGATTGGGTTGGAACGATTATTGAGGATGACCTTTTCTATCAGCCAACCGAATCGAACCCAATTAATTGGCAGATTGCAGAGTCGTGTGCTTCTGACCATTGTTCTTTCTTTTCGGCCGACTATCCTACCTTTAATTTCTTCAGTCCAGGGGGAGAAATTTCATTTTGGCAAGAGTGGCATTCACCATCAGATACGCTTGATTTCATGACAGCAAAAGCAGGAGGTCAGGCCGGAATGTCGAGTGGCTTCAACAGTCTCGTTTGGTCTTCACTCGATTTATTTGTCCGAATTGATAACTCCGACTCTTCTTTCCAAGGCCGTTGGTATGACGTACCAGTTGCTTGAAACTAAACAGGCATCCGGCCGCGAAGACGTAACCACGTCTCACTTCCAAACATCAATGCATACAACGAGGCAAGCCACAATGTTGGACGACTCCACTGTTCTAAGAAGCCAATAGAATTGCCCGACTCTCCAGTTCCAAGAACCAGTAAGACACAGAGCCATGCCATGGTTACGCCGTGGAGAACCCAACGCAAGCCTGACATGATGTCGGTAGAATTTGATTGCATTTCAGTAACTTCGACTTCAGTCAAAACAGCAGATACACCCACCAGCTTATCCAGTGCTGAACCACCATTCCAACGAATCCGGCCAAGTCTGAACCGATTCAGAATTTCAATGCCAGTGAACAGGGTGATCCATACGACAACAACTTCCAGTAACGGTTCGGCACCAAGTAAATCCAGCGTACCCCAAGTCGACCAAACAAGCAAACCCCATAACCATCCGACGAGAATCAGTTGAAAAGTACGAGCAAATCGCGTCAATCGTTGCAATAATTCAGCATCATGAGAAAGCAGATGTTCGAGCGTAATCACCAGGCCAGTAACGCCAGAGAGGCCAACAGAGATGAGTAACCACCACCAATCGAGGTCACCATCGCGCCAAGCGAGCATAAGTGCCACCAAGGTCCATGCTAAAGTGATAATAGAAGCCACATTCACCGTCGCTTGCATTGTGTAGAGGGGGTCTCGCCCGTCTTTGAGAACAGCCAACCCACCCATCAATCGGATCTCAAATGCAGAATCATCAACGATACCATGCCCTGCTGCCGTCATCCCGCCAGCTGCCTTTAATCGTGCATTACCAACAATACTTTCAGCCTCACCCAAAGCCCATTCTTCATCGACACCTTTCGTGTTCCAAGATGAACCCCGGCTTGCAGCATGTGCGGCGCCAGTGCCACGGTTTTTGGTATTGCCAGAAGACCGAGTTTTCGCCCACGCACGAATTTCTTCAGGCATGATGTCCTCGACTTGGTCCTCATTGAGTGGTGCCCCGTGGTCAGTGTAGAGCCATCGACATTGGATTGGAACTGGAGCAGGGTCGACATCGGGTGCGACCATTTGGAATTGACCAGCATCGAGTGTTGGTAATTGAGCTACCAAATCCTGGTCTCCTCCACTTTCTTTCAACAAGTGCCGGACTTTGTCGATATCTTGTGGCTGGGTAAATCTTCCAATGAATGTGGTGTTGGCTTGCGCCAATATTTTGTAATCAACATCGCTCACGTTCTGGGTTGCTAAAACGCAGGCAACTCCGTATTTTCTCGCTTGCTTGAAGATCAGTTTGATCAAATCCTTTGCAGGCGGGTTTCGCGGATGTGGCGGAAGATAAGGCGCGACTTCATCCATGAAGAACAGCAATTTAATTTCATCATCTGCAGGTTGTTGAGTGAGCATCCAATCATATAATTCACGTGAAAGTTCTTGAACGAAATATTGTTTCTGAGCCTCATCTTGAATTGTGTTGAGGTACACAATATTGAGAGGGATTTTTCCTGGAATCGCAGGTTCAACAAAAGCATCAATATCGATAGGAACACCATTCGAGAACAGCAATTGATTGACCCCAGAAGAATATGCTGAGAGCCGGCGAGCGAGTTCATTTCGAGTGGTTTTCGTAAGGCGCTCTTCAAAATCTGTCAAACGGTGTTGCGCCATCACTTCTTCCCATGGAGGTGGCTCAATTTTGTCCTCTCCTTCCTCAACTTCATAGAAACATTCCGGGTATAACTTTCGAGTAAATTCTTGATTTGGTTCTCTGACAACGCGGGCCAATGCTTGGAAATCGCCAACATCTAAACCGTGTTTTGTACCCTGGACGAGAATTTCGTAAAGAAACGGTTTGACGATCTTACCTTGTGATTTTTCAACATCGTAGCCGGCAAGGCTTGTGAAGCCAGCAGCCACCATATCCCATGCAGTAATCGCTTCTTCGGTATCAAGTTCAGAAGGTGGTGCTCGAAAAGGGTCGATACACAACGGCAATCCTTTGCTACGTAATGGTGTCCATATCCGGACTTCACACATCTCCATCAATTTCTTGGCACGAGCAACATCTCCGCCCTGACTTTCAAGTTCATCAAGATCTATACCCAGTGCAAGACGTGCTAAATCCCCCTGTGGATCGATGATGAGTGAAGGGATTTTTGCCAATGCAGCCTCTTCGATGAGAGCCTTTGCCATCACGGTTTTTCCCGAACCTGTCGAGCCCAACATTGCTGCGTGACGGGCTAATACCATTGGTTTGATGTCAATAGGCTCTCCAGTATCTCTTCTTGTACCGAGAAACATACCTTTTGGCTTGAATTTCTTCTTCGGTTTACCTGTTGAAACAGGCTCTTCCAGAACCGTTTCTTCGGGTGAAAGAATATCACCAACTAAATCGGCAAGACTTGGCCCATCAGGGTCAGCGGCGGCCTCATCGGAATCACCGCTTTCAGACACCATGTACGAGGCAAACCGGTTGGAGGTCTTGAAAGGCGCGCTGATAGGAAGCAAAGAGAAGCAGACTCAAGGAGGTCCACCGATTCGCCGAACCATGGAGAGAATCCCAATGGCCCGACCATCATGGGACGGGGCAATGCGTTCTGCTGCTATGGCAACACTCGACTCCAAACAATGGGTCAAGGGAGCCCAAGGCAAAGCATTCGGCAAAGCATTCGCTGAACACTGTGGAGCGCTAAGTGCCACACCTTGTCAAAACGGCTCTTCTGCACTATGGGCTGCATTGAGAATTGCGAACATCGGGCCAGGTGATGAGGTGATTGTACCTTCGTTTACATTCATTTCCTCCACGACATGTGCTCTTTTGGTTGGTGCAACTCCAGTGTTTGTCGACATCGAACCCGATTACTATTGTTTAGATCTCAATGAAGTCAAAGCGGCAATTACGCCCAAAACCAAAGCGGTTATCGGCGTTCATTTATTTGGCCAACCCTATGACCAAGGGCTCGTTACACTTTGTCAAAATCATAATTTAGTTTTGATTGAGGATGCAGCCCAAGCGCATGGGGCAGAACAAAAATTCTCTGATGGCATCACTCGAAAGGCTGGTGCGATGGGCGATATCGGCTGTTTCTCGTTTTTCCCATCAAAAAATATGGCAGTCGGCGGCGAAGGTGGAATGCTCACTACAACTCACCCTAACTATCAGGATAAAATTGTAGGAATTACCAACCATGGCCGCAGCCCCGACCTTGAAGCAATACAACTTGGAAGCAACCTCAGGATGTCTGAAGTTTCAGCATCCATCGGACTCATTCAGCTTTCAAACCTCGATGCTTGGGTCGAACTTCGTCGACAAAACGCTGCTTTATTCACGCAAGCATTAACCGATCACCCCACCCTCCAAGCCCCAACTGTACGGCCTCATTCGACGCACGCCTGGCATCAATATTGTATTCGTACCGAACATCCAGACGCACTTGTTACTCATCTTGACGAATTGGGGATTGATGCACGTCGTTATTACACAACACCATGCCATCAACAATACATCTACAAGAACCATGCACAATTCACACAACGCCTTGAAAATACGTATACAGCGTCTAATTCATTAGTTGCAATTCCAGTCATGCACGAACTCCTCGATGATGAAAAACAACGAATCGTTGCAGCACTACGAAGTTACTGCTGACTCACGAAAGATCAGTAAGCGCAAGAGTTGAGTTGGACCACTGGTGGAGTCCGGTTAATTCCACCCCGAGCCATTTAGGCAATATGACATCATGGTCAATATTTGGTAATTCAATTTCTGCAAGAACTAAGCCAGCTAGGCCGCCTTCAAATTCATCAACTTCCCAAATCATGCCATCTTTGCCTTTCCAGTGGTATCGAGTTTTGGTGATCGAGGGATGTCGTTTTGAATGAACAATTTCTTGCCCCCGCCTACGAGAAATATCCCATTCAAGTTCCGTTGCAGAGGCGTGGGCTCGCTTTCCTTTCAAAGTCAGAGTGGCAGAATCTTGAGTAAATCGAATCCGTGAAGTCCAATCTTCAGTTGCTTCAAAGAGTGCCCTTTCTTCATCATTCATTTGAACCAATGCGAATACTTCCGCATATCCTAAATCATTACCATTATTTTTGAAAAGCGATGAATCGAGATAATATTGAGCGATTTCAGATTGGCGCTCACAATCTCTCCATGGACGAGCGCCTCTCCCGTCGACGAAAAATCGACGTTCAATTTCTACATACTCGCTCATTCTTTCAACCCCTCTCCCCTCACTTCAACAATGACAACAAACAACCCCTCGTCGGTGGAGTATATTTCACCTACTACGGAGGAGTCAAATGTGTGTTTTGTCAAACCATTGAACCAAGTTCTTGAAAACCTATCCGCCTATGTAATCACATGAACGGGAGTTGGAGTATCCGATTTCTGATTGTTGTTTCTCTCGCATCAGTGCTTTTTGGCGTTGCTACACTCGAAGAATTACAGGCAGATACTGCAACAGATGCGCCTGTAGATGAAAATGATTTTTCAGGGGTAGCAAGTGCTGATGAATCTGACCAAGAAAGTGAAGAAACAGCCGAACTGGATAGTCTTCCAATGGAGGCCAAGAACCCTGAATCCACAGAAGGTGCATCTGAGAACGATTCATCAATTGGCTTCATCGGTTTCGGTACGGGCCTGTTTACCCTTCTCTTTTTGAGTTCGGCTTTTTCAGAAGCGATTAAAATTGCAATCCTAATGGCAATTGTTACACCACTTATCGCGAAGAGATCGAATCGCGACGACCTTAACCGTGGGAGAATTCTAGGATTCATCGAAGCAAATGCAGGAATTCACTTTTCTGCATTAAGAGATGCACTTCAACTTGCCAATGGAGTCACAGCCCACCATTTACAAATGCTAGAAACACAAGGCTCCATCATTTCATGGAGAGACGGTAAACTCAGAAGATATGCGGCTGCCAACATTTCTCCAGATCAAATACATGCTCTCAGCCAACCGATTGTTGGAACACGCCTCGCCATTTTAGAAACTCTTGCAGATGCAGGGGCCCTTGGAATGTCAAATAAGGAGCTCGGGGCGAAATTACAACTCTCAAGACAATTACTTTCACATCACATGATTCAATTAAACGCCAACCAACTTATTGAGAAAACCGATGCAAAAAAGCGCTCTCCGTGGAGATTAACGGCTATCGGCACTGAAACCGTAAATGGTACATTTCCATCATCATAACGTAAAATCACTTTACCAATTCCTTCATATCGGTGTATAAGGTGGTAGGAATATGAAAGAACACAAAACCCTAGCGGTTTTCCTTGTTTCCTTATTTCTCATGTCTGGATGTCTAGGTGTCGTAGACCCGGAAGTTGAAATTCCAGACGTTGAACTTCCTGATGATTGGTCAACGGTTATTCAACGCAGTTCTGCAAGCCCTCAATTGTCTCAATTTACTGATTGTGAAGACTTAGAAACATCTCTTAAATCCTCTATCGCAGAAGAGTACAGAATTCAACTCTTACAGGCTGTAGAAGAAGAATACTACTACGGGGGTGGAATGTGGGCTGAAGACGACATGGTGATGGCCGAGGGTGCTGAAAGTGACTCAAGCACCTCTTCCGCACCGACTACAAAACGCCAAGAAGGTACTGACTTTTCAGGAACCAACAACCAAGAGCAAGGTGTCGATGAAGCAGATTTTGTTAAAACGGATGGATACTTCATCTACTTTTTGAACGGTAAAAACCTTGAGATATTTGGAGTACCTGAGTTCGGAGATTTGACTCACCTTTCAACAACAAGAATCGAAGGCACACCTCAAGCAATGATGCTTGATGGTGACCGACTGGTCGTTATTTCCACGGTTTCTTCCTGGAATATCCCCCAAACCGATGCACTTTCGAGCGTAATGGGCTGGGATGACGGCTACGGTTCATGGCGCACCTCTTCACTCACCAAATTCACGGTTTTGGACATCACAAACCGTTCTTTGCCAGCGGATGGAAAGGAATTGTATCTTGAAGGATACTACATGACTGC
>CAJJCQ010000106.1 GCA_905182725.1 uncultured Candidatus Poseidoniales archaeon | reverse complement strand
CGATATCTTTATGATATCACTATGATAGCCCTGAATGGAGAGAGTTATGCAAGCAGAACCCACACAACAACATTCCGAGCCAAGAGTAGACGAAATAATGTTCAAGGACGTAGATCAAGCCACCATCAACGGGTTTGTCGGCCTCGGCGTTCACATCTTAGCAGTTCCAGCCCTTTTCCTTGCAACTTTCATCTTCTATGCACTAGGGGGATTTGGAATCGCGCTTGGAATTCTTCTTCAAGTCTTCATCGGCATTGCTTGGTTCATTATGTTCAACAGCTACCTCATCGTCAACCCTAACGAAGGAGTTGCACTGCAATTTTTCGGCAAGTATGCCGGAACAGTCGACGAAGAAGGCTTCCATTACCTCATCAATCCTTTATTTGAAAAGCGAAAAATATCTCTAAGGATTCGAAACTTCGAATCGACCAAACTCAAGGTAAACGACGTCAACGCAAACCCAATTGAAATTGGAGCAGTTGTCGTCTGGAAAGTCGTCGATACCGCTGAAGCTTTGTTTGAAGTCGAAAACTACCATGATTATGTCCAAATCCAAAGTGAAGCAGCATTGCGCGCTATGGCGACCAAATATCCTTACGATATTATCGAAGACAAGGATGTGGGTGGCATCGCACTATCGAGCCATCAAGAAGTGATTGCACAAGAACTGCAACTTTCAATCGAAGCCCGTCTAAAGAGGGCAGGAATCCAAGTTCTCGAAGCACGAATCAGCCACCTTGCCTACTCTCAAGAGATCGCTCAAGCCATGCTTCGCCGCCAACAAGCAAGTGCAGTTGTTGCAGCACGCAGTGAGATTGTCAAAGGAGCCGTGGGTATGGTCGAACTTGCCCTTGAGCAACTCAGCGCGAAGAACATCATCGAACTGGATGAAGACAAGAAGGCATCGATGGTTAGCAATCTACTGGTCGTTCTCTGCTCAGAGACGGACACAACTCCAATTATCAACACAGGAACGCTCTATCAGTGAGGTGAGACTTTGAGAATGGAATTACTTACGACGCTCGCGTTTCCAATCCTCATATCGATTTTGATGTGTGGTTACGCTGGTTTTTGTTGGTTGAATCAAAAAGTCCACGTTCGAGGCAAGGGTTGGCGGACCAAAGAGGAAAGCCCTAAAATGTTCTACTTTACAGTGAGTATAATGATTTTCCTCGGAATTGTCCAACTTTTCAGCTCGATCTATTTTGCGAGATTCTAACTATTCAAAGGAGTGAGAAGAGTGGCTAAGAAGAAAGTCCTCCTTCGAATTGACCCCGACCTCCATGAAGTAATAAGGCGAATGGCAGAGGCGGAAATGCGTTCAGTCAACGGCCAAATCGAATTTTTATTAAAGAAAGCAGTCATTGAACAAAGAGGGGAATAAATATGGAACAAGAAAATCAACAACAAGAGCCTCATTTTATATCGAAATGGTTTGGATTCAGCGGTTGGCGCGTAATGTCAACAAAAGCTAGAATCCTGACTCAAATTATCTATCGCGCCTTCTTCTTACTTGGCCTGGCAGTTCTCATTATTGCCTATGGCACGATTACAGGTTCAGACCCTGGAGGGTTAGCAATATTCGCACTCATTACTGGATGGTTCCTTGCCTTCCAAGTCGTAGTAAACTTCGTCTTTGTCGAAGGGTCCCGCTAACAGCGAGTTCATTCTGACGAGCGAGGTCCAGTCATTTCTTCAGGCCGAACCCAAGCATCGAATTGTTCATTGGTCAAATACTCCAATTCAAGAGCAGCCGCCCGAAGAGTCAAGCTATTTTCGTGAGCATGTTTAGCAATTTTTGCCGATTTATCATAGCCGATATGGTTGTTGAGTGCAGTAACGAGCATCAATGAATTCTCCAAGTGGGATGCAATGTTTTCTTTTACGGGCTCTAAACCTTCAACACATTTTGTTCTAAACGCAGTGCATGAGTCGGTAAGTAGGCGGATTGAGTGGAGGAGATTATGAATCATCATCGGTTTGAAAACATTCAACTCAAAATTACCCTGGCTGCCTCCAACAGTGATTGCTACGTTATTGCCCATCACTTGACAGCATACCATGGTCAATGCTTCTGCTTGAGTTGGATTGACCTTACCGGGCATGATCGAAGAACCAGGTTCGTTAGCTGGTAACGACAACTCACCAAATCCACACCGTGGTCCAGAGCCGAGCCATCGTACATCATTTGCAATTTTCATCAACGAAACTGCAAGCGTATTGAGGGCTCCAGAAGCGGCAACTACAGCATCATGGGCAGCGAGTTGAGCAAATTTGTTTTCTGCCGAACAGAATGATAGGCCAGTGATATTAGCGATTTCATCTGCAACCATTTGAGCAAAGAGCGGGTGGGTGTTGAGGCCAGTGCCGACCGCAGTTCCACCAAGTGCCAATTCGAATAAATCATCGAGCGCAAAATCAATTCGTCGCAGATCAGCATCGAGTTGAGCAACCCATCCAGATGCTTCTTGCCCGAGCGTGAGTGGAACAGCATCCATCAAATGGGTACGCCCGATTTTGACGATATCTTTCCAAGCATCTGCTTTTGCAGCCAGAGCATCGCGGAGTGAGCGAACACTTGGGAGTAAGCTGTGGGTAATTGCCTCTGCCGCAGCGATGTGCATTGCGGTTGGAAACGTATCGTTCGAGGATTGAGCTCGATTGACGTGGTCGTTCGGATGGACTGGAGTTTTTGAACCCATTTCGCCGCCAGCGAGTTCAATAGCACGATTTGCAATGACTTCATTGGCATTCATGTTCGACTGAGTTCCACTCCCTGTTTGCCAGACGCGTAGCGGGAAATGTTCATCCAGACAATTATCCAAAACCTCTTGCGAAGCGGCAATAATCAGATCACCAACTTCCGGGTCAAGTTGCTTGAGCGCAACATTTGTTTTTGCAGCGGCTTGTTTGAGGACTCCAAAAGCACGGATAACGCCCACAGGCATTGTATCGTCTCCAATGTCGAAATTAATCAGAGAACGGGCGGTTTGACACCCGTAATACTTGTCTGCTGGAACTTCAAGTTCCCCCATAGTGTCGGCTTCGATACGAACATCGGCCATGTTCGACCCTCGGGGCTGAACTTCTTCACAGTTCGCACAGAGGCCCCGTGGTCGGCGTCAAAGAACTAACTGAGATTGGAATGTCACGCAGCAGGCCGAAAGTGTAGGTTGTAACGGAGATATATGCACATTGGGTGGGTGTTTACCCAAATCAAATAAAACAAGTCCCCATTCAAAATAAACAATGTACTACGCCACTGGGGCATTCCCCACTACCCTTCGATTACTGAAGTGTAACTCGAATAATTTGTTGCGGGGTACTTGGGCGGTCTCCAGAGAGTTTATCGCACATTTCGATTGCCTTGACAACATCCATTCCTTCGCTAACTTCGCCAAAGACGGCGTGGTTTCCATCAAGCCAAGGCGTTGCAATAGTGGTGAGGAAGAATTGCGAACCACCGGTATTTTTACCAGCATTTGCCATCGAGAAGACTCCTGGTTTGCTGTGCTTGAGATTTAATGCCGAAGACTCACAAGGAATTTTCCAACCCGGTCCACCTTGTCCAGCTCGGCGATCTGTTGGGTCGCGGGAGTGTGGGCAACCGCCTTGAATCATGAAGTCCTCAATAACGCGATGAAAGTGGAGTCCGTCGTAATGTCCAGCCTCGACTAATTTGACGAAATTGGCAACGGTATCCGGTGCTTCTTCGTCGTAGAGATTAATGGTAATATTACCTGCGCTGGTTTCCATAAGGGCTTGCATAGTAACCCCCATGCATCGGGGGGTCAAGAGCATTCGCCTTCTTCTCTTTCTCTTCTTTTTAGAAAAGTCAAACTTTCAACCACGGGCGGAAGTGTTGGTCTGCATACGTCCGAGCATAATCAGCAGGGTATCCGGCAGCGAGTAATTGCTGCTCATAGGCAAGTTGTTCCGGCGTAATACTCGGGTCTGCAGCAGGTAATCCAGTGATGGAAGCATAAGCCATCTGTTGCTGTTGGAACAATTTGTCTTCGCCTGTACTCTCTCCTCGTCCACGGACAACGAGTACCAGTGATAGAAGAAGAAGTAAGATTGCTCCTGCTATGATTCCAACGGTTACTGTCCCCATTCCAAAGATTTCTGAATCTGATTGAACATCGTCACTTGTAGCATCGCCGCCATCTTCAGTTGGAGTAGTATCGTCATTACCCCCATCAGTAACATTGCTGCCGAGAGTCGTATTGTCGTCGAGAGTCGTGTTATCATCCAGATTGGTTTGCCCATCCTCAGTCTCGCAACCATCGATTCCAACAACGGTTCCTTCAGGAGTTTCTGGGCACTGGTCATTGATATCATCAACGCCATCATCATCAGCATCAGTATCGAGAGGGGGGCAACCATCGCCACCCTCTCCATTTGGAATTCCAGCGACTTCAGGACAAGCATCTCCATCGATGCCTTCTGGATTATCACCATAGGAGTCTCCATCAGTATCGAGGGCTTGACTTGGTTCGAAAGGCCACAAGTCATTCAAATTCGAGACTCCATCACCATCAAGGTCAGCACATCCGAGCCGGTCGATGGTAGAATCACCATAGGTTGTTGGACAATCGTCAATGATGCCATCGCCAGAATCAGTTGTATTGAATCCGTCACGGTCGACATCATTCGCCCACAATTCACCTTCATTTTGAACAAAGAACGGTGTACCAACCTTTTGATTATTCGATTCATTGGACTCCATCAAAACATTATCAGCGTCAATGGTGAGTCGGCAATTGTACATCCCTGATACCCTTTCTTCAAGCGTAGTATAAGATTCGCCACCTGATCCAAATGTCGTGTTGTATTCTCCACTCACGGCAACAGTTTGAATCGTAATCCGGCCAATTTCCTCTCCATTCGAATCAACGAGGTCGAGATGAAGCGTAATGGTAGCGCCATTGGCACTTCCTCGCAGACTTACCAATTCCCATGTGACCTGGACTTCAGAGCCTGACGTATGGTTAGTTGGACAGATGAGGGAAGAGATTCCGATATCGGCAGGAGCCGAATCGAGGCCTTCAATCGAGAGGTTGTAGAATCCAGCGCCATCGTTTGAATCAATGGTGAGGATGTAATTTGCAGTCTTGCCTTCGTATTCAGTGCCAAAGGAAGTGAAAAAGGTTCCAAAGCTGGTATTGTCAGCATAGGCGAGTAAATTCCCACTCACGTCAGTGAGGGTAGCAGAGAAGGGGAATGCTGCATCTGCAGTAAAGTCAATTTCGAAATTCTTCCCATCGTTTACAGTGAAAGCAAATACATCAGACTCATCGACGCCACTGAAGCAACCTTCACCAGCAAGTGTTGGGTTTTGGCCAATATTCAGTCCGTTTGCAGCAGGAGCGTCTTGGCCCAAGCCGAGGTCATTTTGTTGCCCACAGTTGAACGAATTCGAGTCCACGCCTTCGGTTTCGATAATGAGCGTGTAAACACCTAAACTCGACCAACTCTGAACGCTGATAAAGAAAGTACCACCGGTTCCAGCAAAGCCAGTACTGTCTGCAGTACTAATCGTTTCATCAGAAGATCCGCCAAAGAAACCTCGTTCAAACCATTCTTCTTGGTCGTCATGAAGATAGACATCGGCATCTTGATCTGGTGAATTAACGAGGGTTACAGTCAAATTAAGGCCTGGTGAGACTTCAATTTCAAACCAATCGTTATCATCGACATCTTTGTGAACACAACCATAGATTGTGGTAGAGATGTCCATTCCTAAGTAGATTGAAGTCGCTCCATCTTCGCCAGCATCTCCCGGTTCATCAGCCGCTTTGAATCCTGAGGCATCATCTTGAACCGGACACGAAGTGGCTTTGGTATCAATCAGAATCATTTCAAAGGATTCATCGGTGTTATCTGATTCACTCTTTTCATCAAGTTGTTCATCAGAATCAACCATTGCAATAATTGAGTAGTTGCCTCCTTGGGTGTTTGAAGGAATCATCAGTGAGAGCTGGAAGAGTCCAGTTTCATTGATATCGAGGGCTGAGATGCTCATGTTGCCGAGTTCCACATCATGGTCGGCAAGACCGCCGTCAACCGAAAGCCATGCGGTGAGTAAGGTAGCGGGAGCAATTTGCGTCCCAGTATTGTTCACTTCCACATCCAACGTAATGCTGTTTCCAGCACTTGCAGCAAGCGGTGCAGTGATATTTTCAATGACTAAGTTCGCCGCAGGAGTTGAGTAGTTTGTCCAAATATCTAATGTCCAATCGACTCCTGTTCCTGAGCGAGAGAGATTGACGTAATACATCCCACCTACGCCATCATACGAAGTGCCAAATGTGGAGACGGAGCCTTCCGTCGCCCCAAAGGAATACGCGTAATCAATAAATCCGAGGTTTCCATCGACCAATTCAATATAGACGGCAACAGATTCGTTGATGATGAGTGTAGCATCAAGCGTGTGGTTTGCAGGGACACTGAACGCAAAGACATCATTCTCATCAATTCCATCGATGCATCCAGTATAGGATGCGGTGACATTTGCTCCCATTACAGTGGCATTCGCTTCGTTTTGTGGAGCATCAGTACCAAGGCCAGCATCATTCTGCCCATTTGGATGGAGGTCATCACAAGATTCACCAATGAGCATAACACCCGTTGAAGCAAGGAAATTATTCGATTCATTTTGTTCTGTTACGTTATCATACCCATCAACAAACAGCAGCCAGTAATAGGTGCCATTTGCTAAAGACGAAGGTAGAAGAACTTGAGCTGTTGTCGTCCGACTGGTATTTTCGGTTAACGCTGCCTCGGCTTGTGAAGTACCGATTAACTCGTCAAATGAATCATATGTTTGGTCAGTTGAGAGGACAAATTGAACTTCAAAAGCATCTGAGGTGGTGTTGTAAATATTTTCAACAACATACTCGACATTGACTGTAGAACCAGGTTGCCCTGTCGCCGGCTCAACGATGGATGAAAGAATAAGGTCCGGGCGAGGCGGTGTATTGTTTGTCCAAGTGCGGAGTGAATATTGCCCATCGCCACTGTAGACGAGAACTTCAACGTAAAAAGTTCCAGCATTGCTCGAAAGAGAAGTTCCGGAAGTACTCACCTTTTCCAATGCAGTTACCGACTCTGAAAAATCGAGGTATGAACCGGATGAATCGATGAGGTAAAGATCGAAATCCATGCCGCTTGGAACGACTAATTCAACATCGACGTCTTTTCCTGCAGTCATGGTAATTTCATACCAATCTTCAGTATCCGTGGAATCAATACAGCCTTGAACGCCAGTTTGCCCACTGTTTGGGTTTGTTCCAAGACTGCGAGATGTATTGGCGTCACTTCCGGCATCACCGGGGGTTCCAGCATCTGATTGCGCTACACAAGCAGCACGCCCACCGGTTGTAGATTTTTGTAAAGGCTCTTTAAACAAAAGTTGAGTTGGTTGATTCACCGATGGTATACTGTAATTCTCTTTCGATGAAGTACGTTGTTGCAAATCATCTGACTCATTCAATGCTGATACCATTGGTATCATTGCTGCAAAAAGAAATAGAAAAGTGAGGCTTATTGCCGTCCATCGAGCATTCTGCATAGCCTAACGACCACATGGTCCATTATCAAACCTCGGATGTTGGATTCAAGCGAATGCTCGGTCAATTTCGCTTGATAAATTCTCAAAGCGTCCTGCAAGTTCTTCCATTGCTCCGTTGAAAGCTTGCTCTGGAGTAAGACTTCCATCGGTTTCGTAATTGAATATGTATGAACCTTCAACAGGTTCCATGACGATTGCATTATCGAAGTCACCATCACGGTTTGTACCTTCACCGACTTGGTGGAGGGCGTTTTCAAGGTCAAGAAGGTAATTTACGTTTGTTAATTTCTTGTCTTTACCGAAAAGTTTCGCATCGATCTGTGTTCCATCAGTTGTTTTAAGGTCGAGGTCAAACAAAATCTTGGCCTTTTTTGCATCTTTCAATGTTGCAACATGGTGTTGTCGGAATCCGACAGCAGCAACTGGTGACCACTTGGCGTGGTCTCGGCCGCGGCCGAGAGTTGCAAACGCATAAAACTCAAGATACTGGCCCTTTGAAAGAATTGTCAAAGGGATTCGCTTGTGTTCTTCTCGAATGTCAAACATTTGGTCAGAAATGGTAGTGAGGTCTCCGGCATAGACTGTACGGTATTCTTCATCAGATTCTTCCGAAGGTCCTTCTTTGCGGATGTGGTAGAGAACTTGACAGGTCATGCAACCCTTGGATTCTTCAGCCATGTCTTTGCAAGTTGGGCAGTCTTCAGGGAAAGAGATGCCTTCACCTGGGTAAGTTGGTACTGGAATCATTGCCAATCGGTGAGCGATTGTTTCGTCAGGCAAAACGTTGACTGATTCGAAAACCTGTCCTTTGTTATCTTGATGAGTTCCTTGATCGAAATTCACACTGTCAATTGCCAATTTAGGGACATCAGCAATAAGAGCACGGCGAATTGCATTCACCTGTGCAGCGTCTGTTTCTTCCAAAAGAATTCGAATTGCATTGCCTCTTGGCCATCCATCAACGATTTGTACTTTCATTTTTTCCACCTCAAAAATCAAACACGGCGGCCACGACGGCCACCCTTCTTCTTTGTACCATCGTGAGCAATTGGTGTCACGTCTTCGATACGAGTGATTGTCATTCCAGCACGAGTAAGTGCACGGATTGCAGCTTGTGCGCCCGGTCCAGTGTTATTGGCTCGGTTGCCTCCAGGTGCTCGGTACTTGATGATCAATTGAGTGAATTCCTTGTCTTTAAGTTCATCAGCCATTTTTTCAGCAGCCCGTGTAGCAGCGAATTGGCCGCCACTGTCTTTGGAAGATTTGACAACTTGTCCACCGGAGCAGGTTGTGATTGTTTCTGCACCAGTTAGGTCAGTTGCAGTCATGAGGATGTTGTTGTAAGAACTGAAAATGTTGATAATTGCACGTCGTGTCATCACTCGTCACCTCCTTCTTTTGGTGCTGAAGGTGCTTCTTCTGCAGCAACTTCAACTTCCTTTGCGAACTCTTGAGTTGCTTCAGGGTCAACTTCTTCTTGTTCAACGCCGTATTCAGCACTTGATGCACGTCCGTCAATAGCCTTTCGAATTGGATGTTCAGAGTTCTCTACCCAAGGGCAACTTGGATGCCAGGTGAGGTTTTCTTCTTCGTCTCGAGAAAGAGGGTATGAAGGAATAGTTACCTTTTGGTTTCCAATTACAATCTTACCGTGGGTGACAAACTGACGGGCTTGCTTCATTGAGATTGCAAGACCCTTGTAGTAGACTTGAGCTTGGAGTCGACGGTTGAGAATATCTTCAGTCCCTAACAAGAGAATATCGTCAAGTGTTGCTTCAGATGAAATCAATCCTTTGTTGTGGAGTGAGCGCAGCATGTCTTCCATTTCGCGCTTTCCGTGAGGTTCTGTTGTGTCGACCATACCGATCAAGCGCATTGCTTGGCGTCGATGACGTCGAAGTTGAGACTTAGCCTTCCAAATCTCTCGCATGTTCTTCAAACCATGATTGGCTTGAATCTTATGTTCTTCTTCAATACGTGCAGCCTTCCAAGGATGGGAAGGCGTGTCAAATTTAGGTCGTGCAAACTTTGGTTCTCCCATACATCATCCCTCCAATCACTTCTTTCGGCTCACACCAAGGGTGAGTCCACCACGGCCATTTGAACGGCCACGTTGTCCACGAACTTTGTTTCCGCTTGCGTGGCGAACACCACGGTAGCACTTCATAGTTCGAAGTCGGTCAATATCGTCTTTAAGAGTAAGATAAACTTGTTGTCCAGTAAGATGCAATTCATCTCCAGTTTCGATGTCACGTTGTCGGTTGAGCATCCATAGTGGGACGGTTTCTGCATAGCCTTCAATTGCAACTCGTAGTGATTCCTGTTCTTCTGGCGAGAGATGGCCGGCGAGTGAAGCAGGGTCGAATCCAGTGTTCTTGCAAATTTGAATCGCAGTTCGTGGACCAACGCCTCGGACAGCAGTCAATGCTGTTGCAAGGGTTTTCAGTCCATCCATATCGGTATCAGCCATTCGCAAGATGTATGAGAAATCTTCTCCTAAATCTTCTTCCTTCTGTCGTGCCATAGTGTTTCACCTCTCCTTAACACAGAGTGTCAAGCAGTTTCCCGACTAACCCCCCCTATATCAAGACCGCGATACATCTTCGCGGTGCCGAGAACCGAAAACACTTGATTTCCGAGCGTTTTAAGGAGATTTGGTGTGAAAGAGATGTTGATTATTCTGCGATACAAATGAGGAGCATTTCATCCCCGGGTTGTTGAACAACAAAAGCCTCTCTTCGGCCATGTCTTCGTGCAAGCTGGCGATCAATAGCGCCTTGAATTTTTGGCTGAACATCTGGGGCGAGTGGAACACGAACAGTCATCTTTGAAATGTCATGCTCAAGAACTAATTCGACCAATTGATCAACCGTATCAAGGTCGAGTTTTATACGGGCTAAAGCGACGACTCGCCCGGTTGCTTGAACCAACATTCTGTCCATTGAATCCTCGAGGCGCAGGGGGTGTTGGTGATGGATTTGAGGGCGGCGCCCTTCAACAACACTCCAAGATATACGTTCAGATTTTGTGACCGTTTTCACCCATTCATCCGCAAGCCCGCTCTCGACAAGGGCGGCATCCAAAATACTGACTCGCTCACCACGTCTTGGTGGTGATTGAACTGGTGTAGGTAAACCATCACCTGAATGAATTCGCATACCTCCTGAAACCACATGCGCTTCTTCTGTAATCGCTGGAGGAATGCGAACGAATCGACGAGCAACACCTGCGGTAGCAGCACCACCAAGCCATAATGCAAGCCGGTCGACACGCCCCCGCCCCCTGGATGTCCAAACCCATGTGCGCTGAATCCCTTTCCATACAGCGTCGACCATTGTTTCGACCTCGAGGCGTTGGTCATGTGTAAGGCGTGGTGATAAATCGAGCAATAAAGCGGGGCCGTTTTCCCCTTCTGTCAAATACGGTGCCCAACCCTTGAACACCTCGTCGAGCCGCGGCTCCATTTCTTCAAGCCCGTGCGTCCGACTGTTTCGTGGACGTGCCGGGTCAAGGTGGAGTAGAGCAATGTTTGGAAACTGTTCGAGTTCGAGATGGTCGGCTATTGCTGCGCATACGGTGGCCCCGTCACGCCCATCACCGGCGATAATACGTGTTTTTTGCATTCGATCGGTGTCCATTTCATTGCGATACATGGCGATGGATTGTAGATTGACGGCACTCGCTTGAGCACGCATTCTGTCAAGTTCGACCCCAATACCGGGCCGTTGAAGAAGAGCCATGTGGGCGCCAAGTTGGATGCCACTTCCACACGCACAATCCAAAATATACCCCTCAGGGAGAGACAGTTGTTTGAGGAGATTCGAACGAGCTAAGGCCACTTGCCAAGGGGTTGCCAATGGTTTTCCTTGACTTGCGTGAAAGAATACCAACTCACCAGCAGCAGTCGAATCAGGGGCAAACTCGGTCAAACCAGCCGATACAGCCGTTTTTGGATTGAATATTTCAACCATATCACTGCCTCATTGACCAGCCACATCACTTCGAGTCATGATGCTTTCAAAATGAATCCCTGCGGCTGCAAATGCTTCTTTGGCTCCTTCTTCTCTGTCAACGATACTGATGACGGCTATGACTTTGCATTCCGTGTCGCGATGTATGCGTTCAACTGCTTTGATTGCAGAACCGCCAGTGGTTGTCACATCTTCGACAACAACAATTGTTCCACCACCTTCGAGTGAAGAACCTTCAATGCCAGGAGGGTTGTTTGTTTTTCTTCCGCCGCGTCCCTTTGGTTCTTTACGTACCATGAAACCGAGCCGTGGAGTTTCAGCCGAGGAGGTTGCAACAGCGATAGCTGTTAAAGGCACAGCGCCAAGTTCCAATCCTCCTACAAAATCAACTTCTAAGTCATCCATTCGGAGATTAAAAAGTGCCCCAAGGTGATGCGTCGACTCGGGATGCATCATGACGGGTTTCGTGTCGAAAAACCAACGTGAATTTCGACCACTCGCTAATGTGAAAGCATCATCGCTCCCTCCATCAATAAAAGCCAAATCCCGTACAAGTTCGACCAAACGAGGCCAACTGGGGTGAGCGCGGACACTGGGGTGGACGGACATCAAACTGTGGTTCTGCCTCGCCTCAATGAACCTTACCTCTCTTCACTGCGAAACCACCGCCATGGGTTTTGAACGCGGCACTCATAAACGGTCGCCCCCAAGAGGTAAGGGAATAACATGCCTCCATCGGATGTAACGGGCCAAAAACGAGGGCATAACCCTCTTCTCGGTCTTGACATCGAACGGCTCGAGGCTGAAATGGAATCATATCAGCAGTGGCTTGACGAGCATGCAGATGCAGCATATATTGTCGCGGAGCAGGCAAGAAAACTTGGCTACGATCACAAAGAGTATGTGGAAATCCCAAGGGCTGCAGACCTTGCCGGCCGGACTGAAAAACTCCTCGTAGAATACCTCGACGGCTATGAAGTGGCAGATGATATCCGAAAACTCTTGGCAGAACACGACAGAGAATCGACTTCAATCATGATGGCCCAAAGTGTGGCTCGCGGATTTCGAGAACAAGGCCATGATTTAATCACGGCCATCGATGTTGGACTTCGAGTTGGTTTGGCAGTCTTAACTGAAGCCGTTCTTGTAGCTCCATTGGAAGGAATCAGTGAAGTGCGCCTCCTCAACAACATCGACGGGTCTCAATTTGTGTCCGTGCATTTTGCCGGGCCAATTCGGGCAGCAGGTGGGACGGCCCAAGCGCTCGCAGTATTGATTGCTGACATGATTCGCCGAGAACTCAACAT
>CAJJCQ010000105.1 GCA_905182725.1 uncultured Candidatus Poseidoniales archaeon | reverse complement strand
GAATGGCTTACTGGGTCGATTTGGATAATCCCTATGTCACTCTTGACAACAATTATGTTGAATCGTGTTGGTGGGCAATCAAACAAATGTTCGACAAGGGATTGTTGTATCGCGGTTACAAAGTTCTCCCTTATTGTCCTCAAACTGGAACATCCTATTCAAGCCATGAAGTGGCTCTTGGTTACAAAGAAGTTGAAGAACCGTCCGTGTATGTAAAATTCAAACTCATTGATGATAATGCAAGCATCCTCGCCTGGACTACAACACCATGGACACTCCCTGGTAACGTTGGATTAGCCGTAGGGCCCGAAGTGACCTATGTGCGAGCACGGGTTACAGAGCAAGCCGAGAATTGGATTGGAGCCGGTGGTGCTTCAGTTGGAGAAGAAATTATTTTGGCAAAAGATTTGATGAAAGAAGTCATGCGTCACAACGTCGAGATTCTCGAAGAATTCCCTGGTTCGTCTTTGGTAGGACGTGCCTACGAACCTTTGTTCCCCGATGCTGTACCTCGTGGTGAATCAACGACGGCTTGGACCGTTCTTGAAGCGGACTGGGTCACCACAACTGATGGAACAGGTGTTGTTCACACCGCCGTCATGTATGGTGAAGACGACTACAACCTCGGAATGGCTGCTGGACTTCCTGCACACCACACAGTCGGGATGGACGGCGCATTCCTAACCGGAGTTCATCCACAACTCGATGAACGCTATGTCAAAGAATGCGACCAAACAATCATCGAACTTCTTTCCGCCGCTGGCGGTAGTAATGGCAAAGGGCCAGAAAGTGGTCTACTCTACCGAGAAAAAGCCTATCTGCACGACTATCCACACTGTTGGAGAACCGATCATCCATTACTCTACTATGCTATGGATTCATGGTTTGTTCGAATGACTGAAGTCAAAGAACGCCTCCTTGAATTCAATGCTGAAGTAGAATGGGCGCCGGATTGGGTCGGAGAAGGCCGATTTGGTGAATGGCTTCGTAACGTCAAAGATTGGGCCATTTCTCGTGAACGATATTGGGGGACTCCTCTCCCAGTATGGCGAGACGATGAAGGCAACATGAAATGTGTCGGATCAATTGCTGAACTCCAAGCAGAAGTGGCGAAGGCTGTTGCTGCTGGAATTAAAAACCCAGTTTGTCCAGATGATGTTGATCTTCACCGGCCTGTTGTTGATGACTACACACTCCTTTCGGAGGGTGGGAAACCAATGCACAGAGAACCCTTTGTCATGGATTGTTGGTTTGATTCGGGTTGTGCTCCTTTCGCTCAATGGCATTATCCATTTGAAGGAAACGAAACATTCGATGCCTCTTTCCCAGTCGACTACATCTGTGAAGGTGTTGACCAAACACGAGGATGGTTCTACACTCTTCTTGCCGTTTCAACAGCGGTCTTTGACAAACCCGCTTACAAGCGTTGTTTGAGTCTTGGACTTATTTTGGATGCTGAAGGAAAGAAAATGTCAAAGTCAAAAGGTAACATTGTTGACCCGTGGGACCACTTTAATCGTGAAGGAGCAGATGCGACACGATGGTATATGGTCACTGCAGGTGCACCATGGAATCCACTCAAGTTTGATTCCAATGGTGTTCGAGAAACATATGCCAAGATGTTTTTGACGCTTTGGAATATTTACAAATTCCATGCGGATTATGCCGCTCTTGATGGATTTGACCCTGAACAATCCACATCTGAAGTCGCTTCTCGCCCATCGCTTGATCGATGGATCTTATCTCGACTTGCCTCAACTGCTCGAAACTATCATGCAGATTTCAAAGGCTGGAACTTTCACAAGGCTTGCCGTGACCTCGAGGACTTCATCGTCAACGATGTCTCAAATTGGTATGTACGCCGCAGCCGACGTCGACTTTGGGATGACGCTGAAACAACGGACAAAGTTGCATGTCAACACACATTGCATGAAATATTGACAACTGTGTGCCGCCTTATTGCACCTGTGAGTCCTTTCATGGTCGATACCATTCACCGAAACCTCACCGGAGAAACGGTTCACCAAGCGGCTTGGCCACTTGGCGTCCCAGGTTCACTTGAAGGAGCAACTGCCGACCGTTGGGATGAAGATGCTGCTGCTGAAACAGAGAACCTCCCACCTCAAGATACAACCCTTGAGACGACCATGGCCTTGGTTCGAGAACTTGCTGAAGTTGGACGACGTATCCGAGTTGAGGCTAAACGAAGACAACGCTTGCCTTGTTCTCAAGGATGGATTGTATCAGGAACCGATATGGAAGAATTCCACGATATTCTTGCTGAGGAATTGAATGTTGAAACGATTGCTGTTGAAACTGACCTTGACCGATTCCAGCAAATCGAACTCGCTCCTAATTTCCGTGCACTTGCGCCAAAAGCTCGCAGTGAAGTGAATGCCGTTGCAAATGAAATCAAGAATGCTGCCGACCCTACGGCAATGCTTGCCTCAATTCAGGCCGGCACTTGTGAAATATTAGGCGTTAAAATTGAAGAGACCGATGTGGAAGTCCGACGTGTTGAGCGTGAAGGCTTTGCTGCGTCTACAGTCACCATTGGTCAAGGAGATGATGCGCAACAGATCAGCCTCATTCTTGACATGAACGACACACCTGCACTGCTTTCCAAAGGATTAGCTCGGGACATTACCCGACGTATTCAAGCCATGCGTAAGGACCTCAATCTCGCCATTGAAGCGACCATTGATTTGGAAATTTGGACAAAGAATGCTCCAGAAATGTTTGAACAAGACCGAGAATGGATTGTATCCGAAACTCGTGCTGCTGCAACGGTGTTCCATTCGGATTCTGAAGCACCTTCAACCGATGCTGAAACCTTTGAAGTCGATGGGACTTCTGTGTGGTTTACGGTCAAATAAGGCCAAACTTACGCATCTTACTCCAGCGACGCCTTCAAAGAGATGAGGCACTACGCAGAATCATGCAACGCATCGCATTGTCCATACTGTTGGTAGCCTCCACTGTATTGGCAGGTTGCTTTGGCGGTGGAGAAGACCTCGTCGATCAAGAAGAGATGGTATCACTTTGGGAATCGTACGAAATGGTCGACCAAATTCAACATGAAGATGCCCGAATGTTTATGACCATAGATTTGCGAACCAATCAATCAACCAATACAAGTTGGGCAGTCTTTGATGCGAGTAAAGGCGGAAACTGTTGTGAACATTATCTTGCTACAACCATTGAAGGACATATCCTCAACATTGGTGGAGAATATCCAGTCTTTAGCGAAGACAGAGGTCATGCTTGGGATACCTACATCCCAGGGTTCCTTCCAGCCCTCGGCCAATGCGTAACTGCAATTCCAACCAATTCTGGTCAAGAAGGTCTTGGAGAAGGCAGTATTGTTCAAGCCACAAATGGAGATATCATCTCCATGTCCTGGTTCCCATATGTTGGAGCCGATGGGAAAATTGACAAATTCTATGCCATCTTGTATGATGAATCTGAAGACGAGTGGAAATGGTGTTACAATCGATTGACTGAACCCTTCTACGACCGTTCATGGCAAGTTGAAGTGGTCGGTCCGATTTCATCTTCGATTGGAAGTGGCGATTGGGCAAGCATTGTTGTCTCCAACTTTTGGCATCAAAGTCTCGATGCAGGTGGCCAAATTAGTGTTGATGGATTGAATTATTATCCATTCCAATTTACTGCGAGAGATTCAAATGATCCAATCATCGAACTCGACCTTAATTTCACTGAAGAAGGCCTTACCTCCTATTACGATGTCAACAAACCGCACAAGGAAATGCGAGCCTTCCCTATGCCAACAGGTGGACTCATCTTCCCAAGTTACTACACAAATGGAAATGCAGCTTACATGGACACCACCTTATCGTGGAATGAACTCGAAGTTCAATTCCCTTCACAATACTGCCACTTTGATTCTGCAGGAACGCTTCATTGTGTAGAGAATTCCGGAACTACATTTACCCATTATATGTCGACTGATGGAGCCATGACATGGCAAAACTACACCTATGATATGAGCTCAGTTTCTTCTTCCATTGAAGAATGGGAATTCCAAGCCAACGGTGATTTGGACCTCTTCATCCTCAACATCCGTTACCAAAGCACTGACGGTCCTGATGTCGACATGATTTACCACGTGCGAGGATATTCAGAAGACATGTCACCAGATACATTGACCTACATTGGCCAAGGTGATTTGGATTCAACTTCCGGTGCTGGAAATGATATTCGATTTGATTTTGCATCACTCGCCATCCTCAACGATGGTGGAGTTGTCGTTGCGTACCATGATTCAACCGACCCTGACCCGTTGTTTGCAGTTGAACTCGAATTGCCAGACTATTCGTGAGACCGTATCTGTTCAGTTTAACCCCTCATGAGGGGAGTTTGAGCAATATCCTCAAAAGCCTTTGACAAACGATAGCGCGTATGGTTCTGAGTACACTACCCGGAGTTGGCGAACGACTTGCCAAAAAAATAACCGATCATTTTGGAGGAGAGAACGAAGCAATTGCTTCGTTAAAGTCTGGAGATATTGCCCGAATTGCTGAAATTGATGGGGTCTCACCAAAGCGTGCCTTGTCGCTTGCACGGATGGTTGCCGGTCAATCAGGCTCGTTCTTAGCGACCAAAGAAGCTGAACGCTTGCACCGCTCCTTACTGCAAGATATTGTGTCCTTTGCCTCATGTGCAGCAACACGTGAACGAATGCAATTATTGATGCCCATTGAAAATCCAGCAGAACGCAGACTCAAAGTGAGTCATGCCATGAACTATGCACAAAAAAATGCTGAAGGCATGAACACCCTGAGTGGACTGTTCCATAATCTTCGACAAACTCGTTTTAACAACGAACGATATGAACGAGTGGTCGTTAGCAAAGAGCCACTTGAAACCTTCAAAAAATGGTGCAGAGTATTGCAACCTGGAGAGGGGGAAACTTGGAAAGATTATACCGTATTCAAATCAGTGACATGGATTGGTTCAGGAGCACCTGCAGATTCACCCGGTGGTTGGGTTGTACTACCGAATGCAAACAATACAGAATTGATTCTTCCCGAACGAACCATCGATTGGTTCCGACATAACATACGCACGCTTTCTGTACTCGCCGACATTGTACAGATGAGAAGAAAATCAACTGAAAAACATCCGTTCATCAATGAATTGTATGAACTGGTCGTTGGCCTTGAACAACTGCCTGAAATACTCATGAGTCTCGATGATCAAGGAGATTTGGTCATCATGGCCGATGTTAAAGACAGGCTTTGGAAGACTGCCAAATCCCTCGAAGAGCAAGTCAATACAGAAGTTGCACAAGCCATGGATGATGCAAAAATGGACCTTAGCGGTGCTGAGTTACTCGAAGCACTTTCAGATGGTGCAGCCTTCCAACGGAAATTGCAAGAAGCCACAAAGGACGTCATCACAGAAGCAATGGAAAAAGCAAAACAGACCATGGTCCAGATGCTTGAAGGCACGGGAGTTCGATGCCCTTACGATATATTCTCATCGCAATGGCCTGCCAAAATCAATCGGAAAACGATAGACGAAATCGACCATGCTTTGGAAACAAAACTGAAGATAGGTGAAATCGAACACATGCTTGTTTTAGCAAAGAAGTTAGGTCCACTCCGTGAACGGTGTGAAGAAGCGGTTCGCTCCCTCATTGGTTTTGACCAATGGGTCTGTATTGCACAATGGGCGGTCGAACGTCAATGTGTATTGCCTGATTTAGTTGAACATGGAATCTATATTGAACAGGGTCGGCATCTGCTTTTGGGATGTCAACCCGACCCTGTCACCTACGGACTTGGGTATGCTGGTGACAAAGAAGACCAACAATCACTGGCACTTCTCACCGGCGCTAATTCGGGTGGGAAGACGACGCTTCTCGAATTACTCGCCCATACCTGTATTCTCGCACACATGGGATTACCAGTGCCTGCAGATTCTGCTCGTGTTGGCCAAGTCGACGCTTTGCATATATTGGCGAAAGCAGGCGGTACGCAGAGTGCAGGTGCATTGGAGCAAACATTGGTTGAATTAGCCAATGTCGTAAGCGACCCTACGCCTAAATTGATTCTTGCTGATGAACTTGAAGCGATCACAGAGCCTGGGGCTGGAGCTCGAATTATTGCAGGAATGTTACTTGCTGCAGAAGCTCAAGACGATACAACCATGATGCTCGTGACCCATTTAGCACCGGCCATCATCAAAGCCACTGGACGTGATGATTTACGGGTTGATGGAATTGAAGCAACCGGTCTTGATGCGAACTTGGAATTAATGGTAGACCGAACTCCAAAGAGAAATCATCTGGCTCGTTCAACACCTGAACTTATTGTCAAACGATTGGTTGAGCGAAGTGAGGGCCATGCCCAAACATTGTTCCGAGACATCTTGATGATGTTCGATTAATCAACACATTCGACCGGATTCTGCACCGTAGTCATGCATTGGTGCTTGGAATAAATCTGCACATGTGCGGTTCACCAAGGGTAGAGTCATTGTTGATGCTGCCCAATTGATGCTATAGCCACCGATAGCAGCCGGAGAAGGAACGTAATCATCACCAGTTTGCGTGAGCGTAATGTAAATTGATTCACCTGCTTCGAGGAAAATATCCATCGGCATGAATTCCATTTGAGCCATGACAGTGGAGAACGGAACTATGGCTAAGTCGCCATCTCTACCACCGTCTGCAAATCTGAAATCCATGACGGCATGTCCAAGATGCATTCCCGATTCATCGGTCATCTCAAGGAAAGCATGGCCACTGTTCGCAGTATGCGGAGTTACTGCGATATGGAAAGTAGGCATACCTGCAATGTAGACATCATGATCGAACGGCCCATAAACGAGGTCAATTGGATCGAAAGAAGTCACACCATATGAAGCACCACTTGGACTCATTTCGTCACCACGAATGGCGAGATATTCTGTATCGAGGGCAGGATAGGTTGTTTCAAATCTCCAGCCACCTCGATTATCTTGCATCTCAACACCAAGAGTTGGTGCTCGGCCTTCACCTTTGAGATACCAATCGAACCAGTAGAGCATTTCATCAGCCCAATCCCAGCGTTGTGTGTAAGGGAATGCTTCAGCACCTTCACCGACAGGTAAGCCAGAGTGGTCTTGGCGGTCGGGATAATTGTGATTCCATTGGCCTGCGAGCGTCTTTGTTTCAATTCCTGCAGCTTCAACGATTTGATGAGTAGGGAAGGCCATGTGTGGGTCAACGTTCCAGTCTTGCATGCCTTGAATAATGTACACTGAACCGTTGTAATTCTCGACAACACGGTCGAGGAATGAACGTTCAGTCCAGTATGTATTTCCTGCATAATCTACCATTCCTCCAGAAAGGTAAGCAGCCGGTCCATTGACATAGCCTTCGAGGTATCCTTCACACAAATTCTCAGGATCTTCAGCATCTCCATCGATTCCGAAGGAACCGTAGACGCCGTTATGCATAATCATGCCACGGGCTTCCATGCTTCCGTTTCTCCACATTAATTCGTGAACACCAATCAATCCCGACATTGGGACAATGGTCGCTAAGTGAGGATTACCAAAAGTAGCGGCTTGCCACGGAGTTGAGCCGTCGTACGATTTCCCAATCATTCCGACATTGCCGTTAGACCAGGCTTGGGTACCAAGCCAAGTTACAGCGGCATCGATTCCACGTTGCTCATCCGTACCCATCAAATCCATACAATGGTTTGAATCACCGGTTCCAAAGACTGAAACTTGAGCAACACCGTACCCATGTGGAACGTAATTCTCAATCAAAAACTTACCAAGCCTGTCTGCAGGTGTAAGTGCGTCAACATCGCCATCGTTGTAGTATGGTCCAACTTCAGCAATCACTGGAACTTGGCATTCTGCCGAGAGGTTAGCAGATGTCCAGTCACATCCTTCAATCACTGGAAGCCAGAGTCCAAGATGGACTTGAGCGTCACCAGTCACACCAGAACCGCCGTCAGCAGCGGTGATGGAAGGCACTGAAACAAAGATTGATTGAACTGCATCGATGCCATAACTACCGTTGACGGACACTCGAGAGTAAATATCGGAATCTATGTATTGCATTTCACTGCGATCCCAAGGTTCTGGAAAGAGGTCATAGGGAGCAGTTACACCGCCGTCATCTATATTTTGTTCACCGAAACAGCCAGACAAACTTGTAGTCATCATGACGAATAAAATGAGCCACGGCTTGAAGTTCATGTACAGTGGGGAGCGCAGGTGTTTTTTGAACACACCGGCTGTTTGGACAGATTATGAATCTCATTCGTTCTCTTCTTGAGCCGTTTTTTGAGTTTCCATTTCGGCTCGAACTTCATCCATATTTAATTCCTTAAGTTTGGCAACTAAATCACGGAGCGCATCTTCGGGGAGCGCTCCGGGTTGCGCAAATACACCGATGCCATCTTTGAATGCAACAGTTGTTGGAATGGAACGCACATTGAAAGATTTAGCCAGCATTGGTTCGGCTTCAGTATCTATTTTCCCAAAAACCACATCGGGGAATTCTTCTGAAACTCGTTCATAGACTGGCCCGTAGGCTTTGCATGGACCACACCATTCAGCCCAAAAGTCAAGGAGAACGATAGAATTATTGTCGATAATGTCGGAAAACTCGGGTTCATGAATCTCTACGGATGCCATGAAATCGTTTCAAAATCGACGATACTTCAACCTGTCCGTCCAAGGTTGTCAAAGCGACGAGTTCATGTGCTCACTGCCAAAGGCCACATCATGCGCCTCGACCGATTGACTACTATTCTCGTCCTGATTCTTTTCCTCGCCCCCTTTGTGCCATCGACTCCAGCACCTCATGAAATGAGTGACATCTCCGAAGTCAGTGCCCGAGATTCGGCAATTATTGTGTCTGAGTTATTCATCAGTCCGAACAACTTGGTATCGAACGCCACCTCCACCAACGTCTACGGCGCTGTGGATTGGAATAACGACGGCGAGTACAGTAAATATTCAGACCAATTTATTGAATTGTGGAATACTGGTTCATTCCCAGTCAATGTATCTGATTGGAAACTCAGTGTTACTTCGGGTAGCCCACCTTGCCAACTTGCTTGGAATACAGTGATCGATGCAGGTGGTCGTATCGTGATCTTCAGTGCTGATTCAGATATCATTCTCAGTTACTTTGACGGTGATACGGTATCCATCAGTGACAAATCTGGTGCATTGGCAGATTCGATGTCGTTCCCTCCCAAGGACTCTTGGTACGGGGAATCGTATGTCGAAGATTCTGCAGGTGCTTTAACCAAAGTCACACCAACGCCTGGTTTTGGACCAAACGACCCTGATTCAAGCGTCGCTCTCAACATGGTCAAGTGCTACAAAGTCGCAGATACCTCCTCATCCGATGCATTCATTCTCAAGGGCCGAGTCGTCACTATGGAAAGTGAAAACAGTGTTATGAATCAAGGCAATGTTTTGGTTCGAGATGGTAAAATCGATGCCGTTTGGTCATCGAGTTCTTCAGTTCCGATTACCGCAGATTTAACAAATGCTCCAGTCATTGAAACCAACGGCACAATTTACCCTGGTTTGATCGATTTGCACAATCACATGCACTACAATCACATACCATTGTGGGATTTTGAGGTTCACCTCTCAGATTCTCAGAAATCAGCAGAAGGTGGCTACACCAATCGCGGTCAATGGGGCGATAACTACGACTACCAACCGAGCATCACTTGGATGAAAAACAATGTTCAATCGAACAGTCAATGGGGTATGGCTACTGAACAAATGAAGTATGCCGAAGTCCAAGCAATAGCTGGTGGCGTTACTGCAGTTCAAGGTTCACCTTCCGGCAACGATGCATGGGACAGCACCCTTTCCCGTAACGTCGAATTGTGGAACTTTGGAAAAGACAACGCCGTCACATGTGCAGTATGCAGTTGGTATGAATCAGGCTACAACGTCAATGGCAAGATTGCTGATTTCAATGATGGTGATATTGAGGCATGGTTTATTCACATGTCGGAAGGTGTCGACCAAACCAGTAGAGATGAGTTCGATTTGCTCAACAGCAAGGGTCTTCTCGCTGAACCTACTGTTATCATTCATGGTACAGCACTTACGCCATCACAATTTGATTCAATGGGTGCTGTTGGCTCAAAGTTAGTGTGGTCACCACTTTCGAACCTCCTGTTGTATGGAAACACAACCGATGTCCGTGCAGCTGACAAAGCAGGTATCAAAATCTCTTTAGCACCAGATTGGGGCCCAAGTGGTTCCAAGAACAATTTGCATGAACTCAAAGTCGCAGACCTCTGGAACAGCGAGATCATGGAATCGTATTTCACGGATTATCAAATGGTGGAAATGGTAACATCAAACCCTGCCGCCGCTGCAGAATGGCAAGATTATGTCGGACAAATCAAGACTGGAATGGTAGCAGACCTTGTGGTCATTGATACCTTCCACGACGACCCATATCGAAACCTCATTGAGGCTATTGATGCTGATGTTCGCCTCACTGTCGTGAACGGAAAGGCACTGTTTGGTGACCAAGACATCATGACTTCACTGAAGGGTGATGACTGGGAGCCAATCAACGGCGGTGGTGTTTCAAAGGCACTTGACATCACTTCCTCAACTGTTGTTGATGGGTCACAAACTTGGGTAGAGATTGAAGCTGGCATGGCTATGGCTATGCGAAACGATGTATCCGATATCCGTGAACACTGGACTGCACCAGAAGGTGTGGCATGGAGTACTGATGCAGAAGTTCAATCGTACCTCAACACGGCATTCGACGGCAAGAATTCTGCAAATACAGGTATCTCACAACTCAGAAACATAACAGTCGACCCGATTTTTACGACTGGTGACGAGCGTTACTTCGATGTCATCAACCGTTCTTCATGGGCGAATACTCACATCGACCTTTCCCAACTTTATGCATTCTACGACATCCCGATGGATGCTGATGGTGACCGAACTGGCGTAAACGTCAACTTGGGCATTGATGATGGAACATCTGGAAACTCTGGCGCAGATAATACTGGCAACACAGGCGGTACTGACAATACTGACGGAACCGATACAACTGGCGGTACAGATACAACTGGCGGTACAGATGGAACAGATTCCACAGACGGTACAGACACCACAGGTGACACCGATCTTGATTGTCCAGCAGGCGATACTTCTGCGGCATGTGTCAATCAAGACCAAGGAGCAACTGACACAGATGCAAGTTCTTCTGATTCCGCGGAAAACAGTACCAAATATCTACTCCTCTTTGGAGTTTTGATCGTTGTGGCAGCAGGATTGGTTTTTGCTTCAAGAGGAAGAGGTGATGAACTGAATTTGAATCAAGAAGCATTGATTGAAAAGATGTGGGATGATAATACCTTGGAAGGAGCAACTCAACTGAATGAAAAGGAAGTAGGATTTGTTCCTGCTCCACCTCCAATGAAGATGAGTCCACCAACTTCAGATGAAGAAGAGTGATTCATTCGAGGGACCATGCAGGCCCATCGGGCGTATCTTTAACGACGACTCCCATTGCTTTGAGCTGGTCACGTATTTCATCAGCTTTTGGCCAATCTTTGGTCGTACGAGCCTCACCTCGAGCCACTAAGAGTAATTCTACTTGATCCGCTACTTCAGCACGGCGTGGGTCTTCTTCAGGCTCTGCCAGTGCCATTTCACGTGATGGAAGAACGCCAAGAACTGCTCCTGCTGTTTCTTCAAGCCATTCAACCGCATAACGTGCAAAAGCATGACTATCGGCTTGGTCCAATCCACTGTCAAGAGCTTTACCGATTTCTCGAACTGCTCCTAAGACCTTGGCGATTGCTTCACGGCTGTTGAAATCATCATCCATCGCTTTTGCAAAACCTTCTGCCATTTTCTCGAGCATTCCCAAAGTGCGTGAAAGAGGTTGTTGGCTGGTGATGTCGGCTTTTGGCAAGTCAACTGGTGAAATTGGTAAGGTCGAGATTTTCAAAGCCCGAACATAGTTTTCAAGGAGACGGTTGTAGTTTCTTTCAGCGTCTTTGAGTATTGTTTCATTCATGTCAATTGGCGAGCGATAATGTGCGTTGATCAACGAGAAACGAAGAACCATTGCATCGACTTTTTCTAGAATTTCTCGAATCGTCCAAAAGTTTCCAAGAGACTTACTCATTTTTTCGCCATCGATGTTGACAAAGCCATTGTGCAACCAATGATGGACGACTGGACTGCATCCCGTGTGACATTCACCTTGGAAAATTTCTGCTTCGTGATGAGGGAATCGTAAATCATGGCCTCCACCGTGTATGTCGAATTGAGCACCGAAGTAATCCATCGACATAGCGGTACATTCGATGTGCCATCCTGGACGTCCTGGGCCCCAAGGAGAATCCCAAGTTGGTTCTCCAGGTTTGGCTGCTTTCCAAAGTGCGAAATCCTTGTGGTCTTTCTTTGCTGAACCTGTGGCTCCGACTCTGCCTCCTGCTCCTGAGCGAACTGCTTCGATGTTTTGGCCAGTAAGTGCGCCGTATTTTTCAGGTGCAGAATCAATATGGAAATAGACGCCTTCATCGGTTTGGTATGCATGGCCTTTGTCGATAAGGTCCTGAGTGATTCTGATCATGTCATCGACGTAATCGGTACATCGTGGATAATCATCTGCTCGAAGAATATTGAGCGCATCCATGTCTTCGTAATACGTGGCAATGTTATCATCAACCAACTTTTTCCAATCTCCACCTAACTCGTTTGCACGTTGAATGATTTTGTCATCAATATCGGTAAAGTTTTGAACATAATGAACATCAAAACCTGATACTTCAAGCCAACGATGGATTAAATCAAAAGCGAGATAACAACGAGCATGACCTAAATGACAACGGTCGTAAACAGTTACACCACAGACATACATCGATACTTTCCCAGGTTCCATCGTCGTAAATTCGACTTTGTCTCTCCTTCGGGTGTCGTGCAGTCGAATGGGCATGGGATTCAACCAGTGGTGTGAACAGCCTCACTTGAAGGTTAAGACACATTACCATGTGGGGGATAGCATGAAAGAGGCCGATAAGGGCAATTCGAAGACTATTTTTGTCACCGGTGTCAACGGCCACATTGGTAATCACATCGTCCGAGACCTGCTTGAACATGGCTACAACGTCATTGGCTCAGTCCGAGACCTTTCTGACCCGATGAAAGTTGACCATGTTCGCCAACATGCAATTGATTTGGATTGCACATCCAGACTTGAATTGATTGAAGGCGATGTATTGGATGCCGATGGCTGGACAGAAAAATTGTCCGGGTGCGACGGCCTATTTCACACGGCAACGGTCTATTCAAATTCAAAAAGTGCTCAAATCATCATCGATACTGCCAATAAAGGCACGACCCATTTGTTTACAGCAGCCAAGGAAGCCAAGATTCCACGGGTGATTTACACCTCCAGTGTTGCAGCCATTGGGTCACTTCCAAAAGGCCGTGAAAAAACCGAAGAGGATTGGCAAACCCTACGCTCATCCCCCTATACGGTGGCCAAGACCGAATCAGAAAGGCTCGCATGGGAATTGGCGAAAAAGTACGACCTTGATTTGCGCGTCATTAATCCAGGTGGAGTCCTCGGTGGTGGCTTTGTCAAACCAACGCCCAGCGTTGATTATTTCCCTGATGCCATACAAGGTAAATTCCCACTTGCTCCAAAAATCCCAATTCCAGTCGTTCATGTTCGCGATGTTGCACGTGCTCATCGGCGAGCGTTCGAAGTTGATGAAGCAGAAGGACGATTCATTGTTGCGCCTCACAAAAACAAAACAATCGCCGATGTGTGTCGAACAATACGTGAACAATTCCCTGAAACAAAATCGCCAAGACATGCGATTCCTCGTTCATTGATGTTCATTGTCGTGTTCCAAGATTGGCTCATGGGGATGTTTGGAGCAGAACGCCGTATGACTCGAAAAGCCGTCAAAGGGTACTTTAAAGGAGATGCGAATCTCTCCTCAAAGAAAGCAACTGAAGTATTGGGCATGGAATGGGAATCGTTTGAAATCTGCATACGGGACACAGTGGAGGCCTTTTCTGAATGAATCTAGAGTGTGAGAATGGCATTGAAGTTGCAGGTGTCGAGATAGCCGATCATGTTCTTGCTCGAATTGGTTGGCTCTTACCTCTGCTTACTGTTTCGATTTCAATGTTGGTTCACGCTCTAAGCGGAGATGCGCGTGCACTACCCTTCTTCATATCTGAATCTGATTACCCGGGCCTCCAACGCTGGATATTCACTACGGGACTTTCTATCTGTGGTGTACTTCTTTGTATCATCGCATATCGCTTTCGATATCTCTTCAAAGATTCAGAGAAATCGAAACGAATTCACATCTCTTTTTATTCAGGAATGACAACAGGAATTTCAATCATCATTTTGGCTTTTGCCAATATGTATGATTTTCTTTTATTGCATTGTGTCGTTGCGATTACAGTCTTTGGAGGAGGATTCATTTGGGGATATTCAACCCATCTGCTTTTTGAAAAGACAGAAACCTTTGGAAAACAACTTCGCCGTATTGGGTTGGGTATGGCAGCGTTTGCCTTGGTTACAATGAACGCCATTCTCATCAGCTACATTGGTTCACATCGGGATGAACTGAATAATGGAGATTCTTTGCTGTATAGGCTTGATACGATTCAATCAGCGATTGATTATGCAGCACCAGCAGAATATATTCTCTTTCTCGGCTTGGTCATCACGCTTGCAGCATTCGAACCTGACCTGAAAGCAAAGATTCAATCAAAAGAATGAACCGATTCTGATTGAGAATTGGTTTAGTTACCGGCTCTTAATTCGAGAATTTTCCGATCGAGTGATGAAATGGCAACGGTTGCTGGGTCCCTTCCTTGTGAACAGGTACCAAGCCAAACTTGAACAAAAATATCCCTGTGAGAAAGAACATGCTTTACCTCACCAATGAATTTTAAGGATTTAATATCAATATTCTCTGCCATCTTCGGTCCCCAAAGGCCCGCAAGAATCCCGTCCTCTCCTCGTTGAACCAAAAGAGGAAGGCCAGAAGAATCGTACCGAAGTTCACACATGAGGTCAAGTCGCTTTCGCTTGACTCTTTTTGGTTCAGGATAGGATGTAGCATCGTGTTGGCCAGAGCAACTTGGGGCAATAGGACAGTCGACACACTTCGGTCGTTTTGGCGTGCATATTGTCGCACCCAGTTCCATTACAGCCTGATTCCAATCTCCAGCATCGGGTTTGAAGAGATTCTTTTTCGCCCAATGTTCAACTTCCTTTACCGAAGGATTTGTTGATTTCATTTGGCGGGCCATCACTCGACGGATATTCCCATCGACACAGGCTACAGATTCCCCATGGGCAATACTGGCAACAGCGGCTGCTGTGTAAGGACCAACTCCTGGCAACTGGAGAAGTTCTGCTGAAGTTGTAGGCAAGACGCCATCGTAGCCTCCTTCACTTGAAGCAAGACAAACCTGACGTGCCAGTGCATGCAGTCTTCGAGCACGGCTGTAGTAACCTGCGCCTTGCCAGAGGAGGAGAACTTCATCGACATCTGCCTCTGCCATCGACTGAGGTGTTGGAAAGCGTTCGACCAATTTGAGCCAATAGCCAATACCACGACTGACTTGAGTTTGTTGAAGTAATATTTCAGAGAGAAGAATCTTCCAACCATCGCTGGTGTGTCGCCAAGGTAAATCCCGTTTTGCTTCAGCGTACCAAGCGAGTAAGGTGCTTTGAGAAAGCTGCGTTGACACTGTGCCACCTCATCGGTTGCTCAGGCTTCTGCTGGTTCGACTTCAGCCTTTTTGGCTTCGATTGCAGCATCGTTCGCTTTGATTTGTTCCCAAACAATTTCTGCGATATCTTTGACTTCCATATCAGAACCAATTGCGGTCAATCCATCGGTCACCATCGTGGAACAGAATGGACATCCAACAGCGACGGTATCAGCGCCGGTTTCTGCAAGTTCTTTTGAACGGATGACGTTGACACGGTCATGGCCCTCATCCACATGCTCTTCCATCCACATTTGTGCTCCACCAGCACCGCAACAGAACGATTCCTTACCATGCCGACCAACTTCAACATCGACGCCGCCGATTGCATCACGAGGTGCATCGACTTCGCCACCAATTCGACCAAGATAACAGGGGTCGTGATAGGTGACTGAACCGTCATGCTTTGGTTCAGGTAACTTTCCTTCTTGCTGGAGGTGGCTGATGAGTTGTGAATGGTGCATAACTTCGATGTCTTCTCCACCGTAGTCTTTGTACTCTTTCCCGAGGGTATGGAAACAGTGAGGGCAGGAGGCAACGATCTTTTTCACGCCAATGTCTTCAAACGTGGACAAATTGGTTTCTGCAAGCATCTGGAAAAGATATTCATTTCCGGCACGACGAGCAGCGTCACCACTGCACCCTTCTTGCATACCGAGGATTCCAACATCAAGACCTGCTTCTTTCATGATACTGATTGTATCACGAGCCACTTTCTTGTTTCGTTCATCGAAGGAGGCTGCGCAGCCTGCGAAGTAAATGTATTCTGCAGGTTCTGCGACTTTGACATCAAGACCTTCAGCCCAATCGCCACGTTCATGAGAAGGTAATCCGTACGGATTTGAATCTGATTCAAGGTTCTCAATCATAGCCATAAGTGGCATGACCGTATCTTCAACTGATTCATCAAATTCCATCCGCTCCATCATCAAGTGACGGCGAGCGTCGGTTAATTTTGGAACATGGTCAATGTAAATTGGACAGGCTTCAACACAAGCATTGCAGGTTGTACACGCCCAAATGGCTTCTTCACCGAAGCGCGCAATGATATCTTCCGCAGGAGTTTCTCCCGCAAGTAAAGTACTCGCATTATCGTTTGCATAATGGCGAACATCGTGAATGATTTGCATTGGGTTTAGAGACTTACCTGATGCAAAAGCAGGACAAACATCTTGACATCGCGCACATGAAGTGCAAGCCCAGCCATCAATGAGATTACGCCAAGTCAAATCGGTATAGTTCACTGTTCCAAACGACTCAATGTCAAGGTCATCGAGAGGTACTGCCATTCCATTCCCACCCCGCGCAAGCGGTTCCATGACGCCCATAGGGCGCATATCGTGAAAGAATACATTCGGAAAAGCCATCACCAAGTGCATATGCTTTGAGAGAGGAATAAGGAACAGGAATATGGAAATGGCAAGCATGTGCATCCAATACGCACCTACAACCAATGTTGTACTTGGAACAAGACTCGAAGCCACCCATGAACCAATTGGTTCCCAGGTTGATGATACTGTGGATTCACCTGCTTCAACAAAGAAGGCTGTGATGGTAATGGTCATAATGAGCAAAAGAATGAAGTTACCTTCAAGTTGTGATTTACCCTTGAGTTTTTCAGGCGTGAAGATCAGACGACGGATTAAAGCAGCCACACAACCGATAAGTGCAATCGTATAGCCTGTTTCGACGACGAGATTCCAAGGACCTCGGACGATGTTTGGAAGAACATTGTGTGAAAACCAATTCGCTGTGGCCAAGTCGAACATATCTGTTGAAAGCATCAAGAAACCCCAGAACATGAGGACGTGGATACCACCTGCTACACGGTCTTTGAGAACCTTTTTCTGTCCGAGCCAACCAGTAAGAACTTCTTTGACTCTCGCCCCCCAATTGTCGAAACGATTGTCTGAAGAACCTATGAGAACCAGTCGAGTAGCCTTGACGACTTGGTAAATGAAAAAGGAGCCTGAAATACCTCCAAGAAGAAGAAGGATGACCCATCCAGAAACGGGTCCGTATGTCATTGTCAACGGGTGTTCCATCTCATCTCAACTCCGGGGAAAGATTCCCGTATTCAATGGCACGCAAGTTCAAACCTTCAATGCACCGACAATTTACTCTGTATGACCAACGACTAAGAACAAGGGATATGAAGCGAAGGGTGCTCGTGAAGACAAGGGGGATTGAATGGGACGAGTTACAGCGAGCGCTCCGGGCAAATGTATTCTCTTTGGAGAGCATGCCGTAGTCTATGGCCAACCCGCAGTGGCAGTCGCTATCGAACAGCGTATTTCTGTGTCAATCGAGACCTTGGGTTCAGCCAGTGAATCTTGGAAAATCAATGGAATGCAATTCGAACCAAAACGCCACCCCCATGTTCAAGCCTTACGAAATCGATTATGGCAACCTCAGCAAGGTGCGCCCAACCTTATCATTCGAATCAATGGCGACATTCCACCTGCATCTGGGTTAGGGTCTTCGGCTGCCCTTTCTGTTGCAGCAAGTGCAGCATTGAGAACGGCACGTGGCCGGTGGTTCAACAAAGTTGATGCATCACTCAAAATCGAATCATGGGCTGAAGGGTATTCGAGCCAATTTGAGAATGAGAAGTTGTACTCGATTGAAGACCAAGAAATCAATGCTCGCCGAGAGGGTGACTTTGGGAGCGCCAAACATTATGTCGCCGATCAAAGCGTTGTTGATGAAGATGAATGCGCCTTACTCGCTCATGCAGTCGAAGCGGTAGCGCAAGGTGGAAGAGCATCTCCAATGGATGCATCAACATGCGCACATGGAGGTATTATACTCCTTTCTGATGTACTCGAATCACAGGAAGAATACCTCTACACACGCCGACTCAAAATGCCAGAAGGTGAACGAGTCTGGCATTTACATTCAATCGACTTGCCAAAATCTACCGAAGAGGTGTTCTTGGTCATCGGCAATACAGGAGTCCATGCACCGACATCCCACCAAGTCGACAAAGTAGCTGCAACGATTGAAGCACATCCTGAACGAATGAAAGAAATTGAAACGATTGGTATGATCGCTCGTCGCGGGATTCAATCGTTGCGAGAAGGAGATTATGCAGCTGTCGGAAGGGCGATGAGTGAAAATCAAATCATGTTACAAGGCCTTGGAGTATCTTGTCCCGAGTTGGAAAACCTGATTCGTGCTGCTGCTCCAACTTCATTGGGCGCTAAACTTACCGGTGCTGGTGGAGGTGGCTGCATGGTGGCTTTGACAACCAATCCAAAACAGACAAGTGAAGCCATAGAATTGGCAGGTGGAAGAACCCTCATTTCTAAATTTGGTAACGTCGGCTTATCGATTGATGAGACCGAAAATCTACCATTATGGGCCACTCAACCAGACGCATAGCCGCAGTCGCCTCTTTATCGAGGCAATAAGTGCTACGGCGCCTGCCTTCTTTTTATATAGTCGTTATAGATGGCCCCACTATGACAACTGATGAAGAACGTCTAACTGTGGTAAACGTCGTTGCGAGTACCCGAGTCGCTGAAGAACTAGATTTGCCGGATATTGCAATCCAGCTCAATTGTGAATACGAACCTGAACAATTCCCTGGTGTTGTTTATCGTGTCGTCGACCCTAAACTTGCTATCCTCATGTTCCGTTCTGGCCGTGCAGTGTGCACTGGTGGAAAAAATGAAGCAAACATCCACACTGGAATCTCACGAATGATCGATGATCTTCGTGCTGCTGGAATCGAAACTTGGGACCTCGACCAGGTTGAAATTGAAGTTCAAAACATGGTTGCTACCTACGCTCTTCACTACCCTGAAGACTATGATGGAAAGGACAAGTTCACGAACGAACCACAAGCAGGTGTTCCTCGAAAACTTAACTTGAACAATTTGACATTTCACTTGCCTTTCGACAAGGTTGAATACGAACCAGAACAATTCCCTGGCTTGATTTACCGCCTTGACTATCCAAAGGTTGTTTGTTTGATTTTCGGAAGCGGAAAAATGGTCATCACAGGTGCCCGTCACAAGGACGAAATCCTCGAAGCCGTTGAAATCATTAAGGACGAATTAGCCGACCTTCTTTGATTTCGCCGTATTCTTCAAGAGAAGTCTTGATGTTCTATTGCGAGCGTGGCCAACCATGGGCAAAGCCTCGGTCCGACTTGCATCTCCTTTGATGCTGGTTCTGTTGTTGTGTTTAGCATCGGTTCAACCGATACTTCTCACCTCGAGTTTGGACGACGCTCCGTCTGTTCAATTCGCATCAGAAGATCCCGGGGTAAGTGACGTACCAACTTGGAAAGTTGGCGACAAATGGATCTACTCTGGAACATTTGACCCAACAAAGTTAGTCACTGATTCTGGTGTTCAAGCCACAGTTGGTGAGATCTATGGCGATACGACTGCGGAAGTCATGGCTATTACCGAACGTTCCGTCGACAACATGACTGTTCTTGCCTATACATTACGTACATCTGCTAACTTCGACAAGTCTGGTGTATCACTCGATGGTTACAGTGGCAATGTCTACATCACATTCGAACAAACTGAATATCTTCGAGTGAGTGATTTATCGTCGATGCGAAGTGACTTGGAATTGTACATCCGATTCGTACCTTTTGGACTCTCAAGTCTCGCACAAGTACTGGGTGACATTACGATTACAAACACCTACAGTCCAGTAAAGGAAGTCTATGATTTCCCCCTTCGTGCAAATGAGCAATGGACAACAACAACAACTGCTTCTTCTGCTTGGTCGGGTTCAAGCGATTACATTACGCCCTTCCCAGTTCCTTCATCGGATACAAACAGCACAACATGGGAAGTGACCAGTATTGGCAAACCTCGCAACAGTTACGGTGAAACTATTGCTTATGGTGGTTGTAACGCTTCGTATGAATTAACATCGATCAACAGTGATGGCGACCAAAGTGGATACCAATGGTATTGTCCAGAAGCCCGAAACTTTGCTTGGCTCCATACCGAAGACGACATTGGATTAGTCATCGATTTCCGCCTCAAAAGATACATCCCGCTCGATTCAACGGGCGTTGATCAATACAGTAACCCAGGCACTCGTGATGAATGCCTCGTTGTCGATTTAGATGCCGACATCACAGCGCTCAATACCGCAATGCCGGTGTGGGTGAACGCCTCTTCAAATTGCTTTTCTCAAATTTCAGGAATACCATTAGAATTGCGCCATGAAGCAATGAATCAGGTTGTCATGGTAACCACTGCCAGCAACGGGAGTGCATACGCTGTTCTCGATATGGGTGATGCAAGAGATTCTTCCAGTTCTGCCCTCGATTGGGCAAGCCATGGAATTGTTGCAAGAATCCAGCCTTCGAGTTCTTCTTCCTTTGGCACTTCCGTTGGTGCAACGACATTGACATTGGATGAATATTTGATCGGACTCGATTTGATTTCAAGTGATACATTTGCCAAAGTATTACGTAATCGAAGTGGCGTAGTAACTGAACTGAATTCATTATCAGGTTGGAATATATTGCCGGGTGATGAATTGATGGTTGAAGTAGCGATTCAAAACCGTGGAATCTCTTCCAGTATTCCCACGACCATGACAATCACCCATCCGGATGGTCAAGTTTCAACCCATTTACTCCCTTCACTTGCAACGTATGAAGCTCATAAAGTGAATTTCACTTGGGTGGTTCCGAGTGACCAAGAAATTGGTATTGTCCCCGTATCATGGCAAGCAGACCCCGAACAAGTGAACAGTGCAGATGCGAATATGAGCAATAACTATGCAGATATCTCGATGTTTGTAGGGCGCCTCCCCACACCACAAGTCACCAATACTTCCGCACTTACCCTTGAAAGAATTCAACTTGTAGCGGATGGTAGTTTTGATGAAGATGGTGGAGATGTTTCTTGCCTTTTCAAAATCCCGTACGATGATGGCTCTTGGAATTGGGCTTGGGAAACAATCCCTTCAACATCATGTTTGGTCAATTGGACATGGACAAATAATGGCGATTTTCCCGTCGAAGTAACAGTGATTGACGAAGAACGAGATGAACAGAAAGCGACCATGATGGTATCGATTCAAAACAGACATCCGAACATCGGAATCATGAGTGCTCGAAATGAAGCGAAAGTGGAGCATCCAATTACACTCTATGCATTTGCAAATGACTCCGATTCCGAAGAGGTTTGGCCAGGTGTTGTCGATGTTCATTGGCCCAATGCCTTGTGTAAGGAAGGTTACTACACTCGCGTTTGCACAACAACAGCAGCAACGGAAGGTTGGCATACATTTACCGCAGTAGCCACTGATGATGACTCTGAGACAACCGTCGCTACATTTGATATTTATTTCACAAATATTGCACCTTACGGTGCATCAATAGCCTTACAGAAAAACAATCAGTTCATCGAAAGTGATGAGCAACAGATTTGGCAGTTAGATGAAGATGAAAGTGTGGTGGTAAAAGGTCAGGCTCTCGATTCAGTTGATGATTTAGAAGGCCTTACCCACACATGGTGGCCAGATGGACAACAACCTTCTCTCATGTACACCTTTTCGGGAAGAACCTCCAATTTCCCAATGCAATGGGACACATCAGGACTTCATACCATTCGTTTAGAAGTGAGTGATACAGATGGCGAAGCAAGTCGTGTCGAAGAGCGATGGATTAACATTCGAAATGTCCCGCCAACGATCGAACCCTTAGTATCCCTTTTACCAATTGCAGAAGGCCAAAGTATAACACTTGAAGGGAATTCTACCGACACCCAAAGTGACATTGCTACTTTGGTTAAATGTTGGGATATCGACCCTGGAAGAGACAGCGATGATCTTGGTGGAGCCGATGATGATTGTGACATTCGCGGAGATCTTCTTGAATATGCATGGAACAGAAGTGGTTCCCATACCATCATCTATCACGTCACGGATGACGACGGTGCGCAATCAAGTGAAGTCCTCACCGTTGAAGTTCTCAATATGCCACCAATTGTTCGTTTGAAGAACATCGAATGTATTGCTTACCGGGACTGTGTGTTAAGTGCTGAACAAACCATTGATTCGCTGAATGATTTAGAAGGCTTAACCACCGTATGGGACTTGGACATCACGATTGATAGTAATGGAGATGGAATCAAAGATAACGATGCTGATTTAGTCGGCTCAACCGTAATCCATATGTTCCGCAAAGCAGGAACTGTTCGTGTAAAAGCAATGGCATGGGACGAGAATCCTGAACGACCCGGACAGTCGACAATGGTCGTCGAAGTTGCACCACCTGAACGAACTTCTATCGAACAAGTCGGGGCTTCATTGATTGGAGATGAAGCGAATCCTTTCGCTCAAATAGGATTGCTCTTGGCCACCTTATTCATTCTCGCATCATTCACTCGCCGGAAAAAAACCAATTCAAATGAAGAATCTTGGGGACAAGGTGGTCTTGAAGGAGAGGACTTATCCGAACAGGTATTCGAAGAACAATCATTGGTTGATGAAGCACAAACACGACGCCCGAAGGCACCTCCATCAGAGCAAATGTTTGCGCCAACATTCAAGGCGCCAGAAGAACAGATTCACTCCGAAAACGAAAGGGTATCCGAATCGATACTTACTCCTGTAGACCAGATCTCTGAATCCCAAACCTTGCCCTTACCAGAGGGAGGGTTGCCAGAAGGTTGGACTCAAGAGCAATGGAGCCATTATGGACATCAGTATATTGAGGCTCAATCTTCACA
>CAJJCQ010000104.1 GCA_905182725.1 uncultured Candidatus Poseidoniales archaeon | reverse complement strand
TATCGAGGTTCATGCCCATATTTCGGAACAATTCAGTGATCTGTTCAATCAATTTTTCTTCGAAATCATCGTTGCCAGTCATCTTTATCCCCCCGACTACTTAACCATCGGTTACATACTGCGGATTAGGTTACCCTATATGAAGTTCACGAAAGCGAAGCAGTCACTCTTCCTCGATCAAAGGAGATTCGCTTCTCTTTTGAAATCGCTTCGGTACAAATTTACTTCGGAAATCTGCCACAAGGCTCTTTCCAGCAATGATGCCTCCAACTGCAAATGAGACTTCGCCTAGAATGATCAGACAGGTTGCAAGAACTCCACTTTGCGCCTTCGTCATTGAGAGAAAGGGAATCGTGAAGAGAGCAGCATAGAATAAACAAGACAGCGCAATGAAGAACATCCCCCATTGTTTACGTTGCATAGTGTTGCCTTGAACATCAGTTAATGAACATGGCGACCTACCCTTGATGGTAGAATGAAAAACTTCCGCTACTGCATCGTGCCCTTCAATCCTATCCAAGAAATGCGAAGCCCTAAGAACAGAAAGGAGTGGCCATGTTCTAAGGGTCATTATGTTCACCTCACTTCGCGCTTTCTCGCTCATAACTTTGATGCTCATGGCACCACTTGCTGGATGCTTTGGGGAAAACGAAAAAGAAGCTCAGGATGCCGGCGAGATTTTCCTCATCGACTTCACACCTGCTGGAGAACTTCCGCTTAGAAGTGGTGAATGGCATACGTTCACGTTAGAAGGTGAAGGCACCCGTCTTGTTGTGCCAGAAGACATCTTACTGTTCGTGAACGACAGTATTGTACCACTCGGCGTCATCCGAGTACCAGACAATAAGTTACTCAATGGTAAAATCCTCACCACCCCATACGTCACATCAACCACGCTCACCATCGTATATGCCGATGGAACCGGAGTCGCTGTTGATCTCGAAGTCCAAAATGGAACACCCATAGTCAACGGCCAAGATTGGTTCGAAAAGATGGATTTTATTCTGTCCGTATGCACCGACTCGACCGAATGTGGAGGTTACATCAATCGATGGATGGGCTCACCCAACCCAGCATTTGAGCGAGCAGCCAGTTTCTTCCATGGCCACTTCGAGGGACTTGGTTACGAAACACATGTCATGCGAGTCACCGACCATCTCAATCCGTCCCAACCCGAATCATTGAACATCATCGCTTGGAAAGACGGTCGAAGCAGTGACTGTGTTCAAGGCATGGGAGCTCATATGGACATCGCACCACCGGCCTCCCCTCCTGCAGGCGGTACTTACGAAGGCGCTTACGACAACACGGCTGGAACCGTTGCAATGATGCTGTTCGCAAAAGCGTTCGTCGACGTGGAATTTGAATGCGACACTTTCCTCGCTTTGTGGTCCTCTGAGGAAGAAGGGCTGCGAGGTTCCAATGCATTTGCAAACAATGATTGCGATTATTGCCTTCCACAAGACAAGGAATTGCGGTTTTACATCAACATGGACATGATGGGTATTTCTTGGCCAGCAATGAAGGAATCGGGGGAACCCTTTCCCTACCATGCATGGTCCGGCCCTGACGCCGACCCTGAAGTTGACGATGTGGAGATTTCTGCCGTCATGGACCACGTACATCGTAACATATTGAAAGCACCAATGAACCTCACAATCGATGGAACTTATGGTGCAGGATGTGACCAACATTGGGACGAACACGAAAACCTGGTCATGGATGTCCACGAGGATACCTTCGGACGTTCAGACCACGTGACTTTCCGTGACCTTGGCGCTCAAACAATCTTCCATCTCGGGGCCTACGATGATGACTACAGTGCCTATCACTCTCCACAAGACACACTCGACAATATGGTCGAATCTGTCGGTGGCCAGGGCGAGTTAGAGAAGTCGATTGAATTTGTCATGTGGGCTGCAATGCTCGAATTTCTAATAGCAGATCAAACTCCAGGAATCCGTAACACGAACACTGCGTAAGAAAAGCGGGCCATAATTGAAGGATGAGAGTCCTAAGGGCTCATGCAGGGTTTCAAAAGGACAACACTTAATCGAAGAATATGGAAGAAGGTGAGGCGGAAGTAAAATCGGCCGGGATATTTTCTTCATTATGGAAGTACATCGCTGGCTCCACATTGGTTGCCTCATTGTGTTGCCTGCCATCGGTCGTCATGGTCATGCTCGGCCTCGCTACGGTTTCGACAGGTGCAGCGCTCTCCGATACACTGTATTGGGGTGGTGACGGGTTTGGTTGGTTCCGATACACTATGCTCTTCATAGCCTTTGTTAGCGTAATCATTGGTCTTGTCATGTATTTCAGAGAACAAGGGATTTGTACCTTTGATGAAGCAAAACGAAATCGAAGAAAAGTCATCAACACTTCACTCTTGGTATTGTCCCTCGCCTATCTGCTGTATTTGTTATTCAATTATGTCATCTTAACCGAACTCGGAATTGCAGTAGGGCTGCCGTGGGAATCAAGTCGAGATGCTTACACGTTCTGGAAATAATCAAGCATTCCCTCGGCTGGTTTTACAGCCAATACTCCATTCTTGCTCACTCATCGCTTTTTTAGTCGCATCCAACAGATCATCTTCAGGGGTGCGGAACTCGACGGAACCTTGGCGCCAAGCAAGTGCTACCTGACATCCAGAAAATACCCAATTTTGCAATTGTATTTTTGAATTTTCAATTGAAATATTTAGAACGCCTACTCCAATTGGAATTTCAATATTGCGGGGGTTGAGGTGCATACCCATTTGCATGGCTTTTTGCACAGATTCCTTTGAAGTCCAAAGGTAAATCGCTTGTTCAGGATTCTTCTGTAACCAGAGTAATTCATCGCCTTTCGCCATCATATCAAACGCGTTTGAAGCGATTCCTCGATCTGAAAGTTCGGCATCAATTCCAATCGACCAACCAGGTTCTACCAGTGCAACATAAGCCCAACCTCCGGCATGACCAATGCTCACCGAAGGCAGAGGTGTATTGACCCAAAGCCCAGGAAGGTGTGCAAGGACAGGGGCACGTAATTCTGTTCGACGGACTTCGATTTGAGTCGGGTCAAGGCCCCATTGATTGAGAGCTTGGGCCAAAAGCCAACGACCTGATAAATGTTCATCACGCCGTTTATCAACAGCAAAAGTAGCAACTTCATCACCAGAAGCAAGCGTCACCTGATCGAACTCACGCGGTTCAACTGGACAGCGAAAGCACAAGGAGCGAACCGGGAGTTGATGGGGAGGAAACAGTTCCTCGAACATCATCGTCTCACCTCTCAAGGGTAAACGACTCTTCTACAGGCACAGGAGCCATGCTCTTGAGTCGTAATCCTTTGAGCGCTATAACTGGTGCATCATCATCACCAACCACAACAACATCGTGAACAGTAATGCCTGCATCTTCAACTGCAGTTCGAAGACTTCGCATTCGAAGAACTTCATTTCGTTCTGGAACCCTTAGCATTGAAGACCATTCAATACCGACCGGCAGTGATGAGAAACCTTCAGATTCCATTGCAACCAAACCTGCGTTTTGGAAACCTGCTTCAATAAGCATTGGAAGCGATTCTAAAAGAACGACTTCACCTTGTGTTTCAAGAGCGAATTGGTCAAGCATTGGCAGTTGATGACGCATAAGAGCAATCCCATCAGCACCAGGCATTTCAGCATCACCTATGCCGCGAAGAACTCCTCCATGAGATTGGAAACGAGGACCATGGAAATAACGTCGATAAATGAACGATGGGAGTTCGGCTAATTCGCCTAACGCAGGAGTGCCTAGTTGTGGCAAGGCATCGACTTCCGATTGCAAAAATGGCCCAAGGTCCTCTCGACTTTCTACAACTCGGACAATGGCCTTGTGGTGCTCTCGTTCTCCAAACACTTCACCCTTTGAATTTGACAAATCAGACAGCAAACGACATGCAACCCAACTCATCTCACCATCTCCACGAATTAATTCAGCATGAACACGAACTGCCATTTCGCCTTTCAAGAGTTTCACAGGAAGACCAAACGATACATCCTCGAATCCTGCAAGACAGGCTGATGGGCGTAACAAAAGGGCGTTCTCTGCAAACATCTCCAAAGCCATGACGCCGGGATGATACGGCACCCCGTCGATAGCATGGTCTGAGAGGAAAGGATGATCTGCAACCGAAAGGGTCGTTTGAGTCGTTAAAGATTGACGTTCATCTACGGAGAGTACCTTATCGATGAAAGGGAAGCGAAACGGGTCAGCAATGATACTCGCCATCTCAGCAGGAAGGCGGAGAGGGGCTTCACGGAACGCATCAAAAGCATCCATTGTGCCGAGGTTTCCACAGCCAAGCACTCGGCGTTTACCACCTTGAAGGGCTTCGCCAACAAATATTTCAACACCTTTTTCTACTGAGATTGTATCAATCCCTGCGGCATCAAATACTGCTTGGAATGAACCACGAGTTGCCATACCGACATCTCTCCACCCTGTCCATGCAATGGCAACAGCGCGGCATGAGCCGCTTGCAGTCAATCGAGCCATTTCTGCGTCAAGAACACTGTTTGCAGCAGAATAGTCCGTTTGACCGTTATTACCAAACCGACCTGAAACACTGGTAAAGCATGAAGCAAAACGAAGTTCTCCCTTTGAGGCTTCTACTGCGGCCAAAAGTGACTGCCATCCGTCGATTTTCACTCGGATAACTTTGTCAAATACACTGTACTCTTTCGAAGCCACTAATTTGGAATCTTCGAGGCCTGCACCATGAATAATCCCGGTAATCGGCCGGCCTAATGAGGCGCCCAGTTGTTTCAGACCATCCGTATCCATGACGTCGACGGAATGGTATGATGCATCGTTTCCAGTTTCTTGGATCGTTTTGATGGTGATGTAAACATCTCGACTACGAGAATATTTTTGCCAGGCTGTATTCCATTCAACCATCGTAACCTTACCAGATTCGCTGGCTGCCATCAGTTCTTCACGAAGAGCGTTCTTTTGCTCGTTTAATCGTGAATCTGACCATTCAACCCATGTTTCAGTTTCTTCCAAAAGGGTTGAACGTCCGAGGAGGGCAAAGTGAGCTCCTGCATTGAGAGAATTGCATGCAACTCCGATAACTGAGGCTGCTGTAACTCCAGAGCCGCCACCTGAAACAATCCAAGTATCATCCGATTGCAGAGGTGTCATCTCATTTTCAAGATTTTCAGCAAATGCAACAAGTGTCCAACGTCGACCATCACGGTCCAATCCGATTTCGATTTCGCCACCGATTTCAAACAAATCAGAATCAATGTGTTCAGCGGCTTGGTCTGCATCGAGAATAAGTTCTGGGTGTAAATCGAGAGCACGCATTCGCAAATGTGTTTGTTCAAAAGAATATGATTTCGTCACACCAGATGCAGCACATTGAACTGAGTTGAAACGCTCTCCGATGTTTCCATGACGCCCGTCCATTGCAGTCACAGAGGCTACGAGACCGTCTTTACGAGATGCAAGATGAGCATCTAATCCTTGGAGTAGAGAGAAATAACCGTGTGCGGATAATGCGATTTGTGACGAAGGCTGTGTATCATCTCCCCATGATGCTCCTGCGAGTTTCATTGGAGCCATATGAACCAATCCAGCCACGTCAAATTGTTCGAGTTCTTTACAGACTAATGCAAGGTGTTCTGGATTTGCCGGGTCAGCTCGATAAACGGTACGACCTGCTTCTTGGTGACTCGACATGTCCCGTATCTCACTTTCAAATCCAATACGTACTGCACGCATTCCACGTGCTTCTACGCGTTGGCAAAAGGCTTCTGCGATTCCCCAGCCATCATCAGTAACCACGATGGTTCCTTCAAGTGCTAACAAAGAACTTGTACCCGGGCAGCCTTCGACTTCAACTTGCCATCGGCGACAATTCTCTTGGCGTTCAATTTCAGCCACTACTGGCTCAGTAATGGGCGCTAAAGCAACTGGTACGGCCTCGGTAACAGGGGGCGCTGCTGGATGTTCAACAGCAGAACCGCCTTTCATTCGATGAATATAAGCAGTGAAATGATTCAAGGTAGGATGATCTGAAAGAACAAACTCTTCATCGAGAGGAAGTTCGAATATATCTCGAACATCTGCCATAATTTCTGCTTGCTTCACAGTATCAATGCCCAGTTCGCCTTCAAGGTCTTGATCCAATTCAATGAAATCATTTGGATAGCCGGTATGCCGAACCACAACTTCAATCAATTGCTCTTGAATGTTTGAATCGGTTGTCAAAGGAGCTGGTGCCACAACAGATGGTGCGCTCGGTTGAGGGGTAACTGGAGTGGGTGGTGCAGGTGCAACTGGCACAACTGGCACAACAGGCACTGAGCTATCTCCTTTCATTCGTTGAATATAACCAATCATGTGATTGAGCGTTGGGTAATCTGAAAGAACAAACTCTTCATCGAGTGGAAGCGTAAATCGCTCACGAATGTCTGCCATGATTTCCGCCTGCTTCACAGTATCAATACCTAATTCACCTTCGAGGTCTTGATCAAGTTCAATGAAATCACTTGGATAACCAGTGTGTTGGACAACGACATCAACAACAATCGAGGTCAAATCAGAATCCTCAACAACTACAGCTGCTGGTGATGAAGTAACTGGCATTGGTTGTGCTAATGGTGGAGAGACCATAGAGGCAGGTGCTGCAGTTGGTTTCACCGTGACTGAACCGCCTGTCATCTTTTGGATATAGCCAATCATATGGTTCAATGTAGGATAATCTGAAAGGACAAATTCTTCATCTAATGGAAGCGTAAATCGCTCACGAATATCTGCCATGATTTCCGCCTGCTTCACAGTATCAATACCCAGTTCACCTTCGAGGTCTTGGTCTAATTCCACAAAGTCTGCAGGATAGCCGGTATGCTGAACGACCACTTCAACAACTGAGTCCACCAGTTGTTCATCTCCTTCAATCAGCGGGATTCCCACTGGAGTGGAGGTTGGAGTCGGCGCAGTAGAGGCTTCAACCACTGCCGAAACAACAGGAGGGGTTGCGATTGGAAGAGGTGTGCCGCCTGTGGTCATCTTTTGGATATAGCCAATCATATGAGTGAGGGTTGGATAATCTGAAAGGACAAACTCTTCATCAAGAGGAAGGGCAAACCGTTCACGAATATCAGCCATGATTTCTGCCTGTTTCACAGTGTCAATGCCCAATTCCCCTTCGAGGTCTTGGTCCAATTCAACGAAGTCTGCTGGATACCCCGTGTGATTGACGACGACTTCAATCACTGTTGAAACCAAATCTAAATCCGTTGAAGGAGATGGAGATGCTGCAGGTTCAGGTTGAGCAACGGGTTCTACAACGATTGGAGTTGCTTGAACAGGAGTCGGTTGAGGTGGTGGAAGGACTTCCGAAGGTTTCCCTTCCCAAGCGGCAGTAATAGGCCATGGTTCACCTTGCACGCCACCATGGAGATTGTCATCACCATTGACGTACGAGACAAGTTTGTTATCAAGAATACGCATCACGACATCTTCAGTATTGGCCAGAGCACGATTCCACTCAAGGAAACGTTGCCCATCGATTCGTTCGCCGGTAATGGGCCATTTACGGACCAATGAAAGAGCCATTTGAGAACCAAA
>CAJJCQ010000103.1 GCA_905182725.1 uncultured Candidatus Poseidoniales archaeon | reverse complement strand
GTCGCGGAATTGATATACGCGCGTTCTAACGCTTGGTTGAAGCAGGGGTTGCCAAGCTTGGTCAACGGCGCTGGGATGAGGTCCCAGTCTCTATGAGTTCGCAGGTTCGAATCCTGCCCTCTGCATCTTTCAACAATACTAATCTTCGCAGAGGCTGGATGAGGCCCAGATTGAACTGAACGCCTCCCACCATTACCACTGTTCAATCCGTAGGTGAGAATCCTGCCCTCTGCATCTTTTCCTTATCCATATACTCCTCGTACGAGAAGAGATCTTGCCCTGTCCAACGGATAAGAACCGGCTAAACACTTATCCATTCTGCCCTTCACTTTCGCTTTAGATGCGTGACCATTGGGAAGGGATTCGCGAACTCCCTCATTCGGAATGTTCTGAAGAGTGGGTTCGTGTTTCGAACAAAGTTTCTCTCCGAGTTCTTACTTGGGAACCGGTGGATAAGACACTGCACGGTCTTGAACCGATTGTAATGGTGCCTGGGTGGGGTTCGGTTTACCAAGGCTGGAAGCCATTAATCACAGAATGGGTGCGTCGTAGGCGGGTCATTTACATTGAAACGCGAGAAAAGGGGAGTGCTCGATTTGAAGGCAGTAGGGTTTCTGTCAAGGATTTTTCAATTGAAAACTTTTCTCAGGATATTGTCGAAGTGCTTGCACATTACAATCTCAAAAACGAGTTTCATTTATTCTCTTCCTCGCTTGGCTCAACCCTTCTCATTGATGCATTACAAAAACAAGTCCTCGATGCCAAGAGTTCTCTGTTTGTCGCTCCGAATAAAAATTTTAAGTTTCCTCTTTGGGCCCGAATCATGATCAAAATGCCTTTGCCAATATTCACCTTAAAGGTGATGAGAAACATTGCGGTTTGGGCACTTGAAAGAAAGGTGAAAGAAGAAGGCCAACGTATTCGGTACAGGCGGGCAATGATGGCACAAGACCTTGTTCGTTGCCGCCTATCTGCTCGAAGTTTAATGCCCTATTCCTTGCCTGATGACCTTTCCAGCATTCGTGTGCCTTGTGGAGTCATTGCGGCCCAGTCCGACAAATTACATCGCATGGATTCGGTCAAAAATATTGTAGAAAGAATTCCTGGCGCAGCCATGATTGAAGTTCCATCAAACCAGTATGCACATGAAGCTGATGTCTTGGTCGAGATTGACGCCTTCTACGCTTCGTTGTAAAAGGTAATAAAAACAAACTGCTTACACTTTTTTTCACTCAATTTTAAACATCAACAGAGGTAGGGTTTGCCGGTGCAACTATGTTCGACAACCGAAGGCCTCTACAAATTTTCCTAACAGCCACACTCGTTTGCTTGTTTGTTTTTTCATCAACTGTTCGTTCTGAACTCACCTATCCTGAAGATTCTGGAATCTTTATTTCTGATGAAGCAGAAGTGCTTAATTTGACTGAAAAGCAACAATTGAATCAGGTTTCTGACGACCTTGAATACGATACTGGAACGGTTATCGTGATTGTCACAGTTAACTCCTCTACAGATTACGCCTCTGGACAAGATGAAAACATGAGCCTGGGAGACTATGCAGGCGCACTCTTTGATGAATGGAAAGTGGGAGACCAAGATTACCGTGATGGGGTATTGATTCTTCTTGCAACAAATCAATCTGGGAACGGATATGATTGGACCTATACTGGAGGAGACCATTGGCTCGAATATTGGGATGTACTCGATGATTGGGATAAATCCCTTCCTGACTCGTTTTATTCCAATTTGAATGATTCCAACTGGTCAAGTGCGCTTGTTCCAATGCTCCAAGACTTGGATGAAGTGGTACGAGAGTTTTGGTTTGAAAACCCAAATATCGAGCCATTCCCCCCAGAACGTGATGATTTCACCACCACCCCAACACTCGATGGTCAGCAGAATGATGATGCTACAGCAGGTGGCGGGTTATTTGCCGCTGCTTGCTGCCTCGGAGGCTTAGGCGTTGCAGGATTGGTCCTTTTCCTCATCGCTCGCGGTGGTAGCGCTGTTTCAGGTCGATTCGGCGGTGGCGGTGGCGACGCTGGCTGGAACAACAACCAATATGGCTATCCAAACGATGTCGGATATCAACAAAACAATCACTACTATGGCGGCGGAAACAATACTCCTCAGCAAAGCCCACCACCTTCATCAGGGAGTGGTGGTTCAAGTCGTGGCGGTGGTTCAAGCCGTGGCGGCAGTAGTAGTCGGCGCAGTGGCGGCGGCCGTAGAGGAAAATGAAGTGTTCAACTTCAGACTTCATCTTCAAACGTTTATTCGCTTCCGCATCAAGCCCCGTTCATGCCGAATGCAGTAGTCACCGGAGCGAACAGAGGATTAGGTGCTGAATGGGTGCGTCAATTGCTTGATGATGGGTGGGCTGTATTTGCAGGATACCGAAACGAACTTGGGCGACTTACTACATTTGAAAATTCAAACCTAACAACACATCAACTCGACGTCCAATCAAACGAGTCCGTGGCAGCATTTGCCGACCATGCACCGGAACACATCGATCTTCTTGTCAACAATGCAGGTGTGGCAGATGGACGATGGCGAAACCTTTCCGAAATTGATGATGCTTGGGCGTTAGAAGTCATCGATATCAATGCACTCGGCCCTGTTCGTGTCGTGAAAGCATTGTATGAGAAAATGAACCATACCACACTCACGAAAGTTGCAATGATCAGTAGCCTCATGGCCTCAATTGACGACTGTGAAATGGGTCGTTCTTATGCGTATAGAGCAAGTAAAACCGCACTCAATATGTTTACTGTAGCTATGAAAAAAGAAGCTGTAGCGGATAATATTACATTCGTCATTCTCCATCCTGGTTGGGTGAAAACGGACATGGGTGGTGACCGAGCACCGGTCGAAATCCCTCACAGCATTACGGGAATGCGAAATGTTCTCGCTTCTCGAACTTTGGAAAATTCAGGCGAGTTTGTACAATTCGATGGTGAACTATTACCTTGGTAAGTGTACCACGGTTAGGATTATTGCCACTCGCCTCTTCGGTGAAACATGGATGATGATACACCAATGTTCACGATGGTGAAGTCGCAGACACTTGGGGAACCTCCAGCAGCACTTTCCGAAAAGTCACAGGGCTTGCTTGAGACTTTATCGATGCTCTGTTCGTTTCATACCGCTGAAGATTTAGCAAGTTTCCTTTACTCTCCGATGTTTGTAGAATTGGCGCAGCAGGGTGAAGTATGGCTTGGCTTTGAGATTGGGTTGTATGTAGATCATGCCAAAGTTCTCGATGTAATTCCTTCACAAAAAGAGGTGTTATTTGCCGATAATGCATCGACGGGTGTTTTTGAAGGGAATCTGCATTACTGTATCGGTGAGCAAGATGCTGCAGTACGATTGAATCAGTGGTATTCGGTTGTACATTCACCCGAATCACGTTTTGAGTGATTAGAAAAAGAGTGAACAGCAAGTGAGAGAGCCGTCGGCTTCTCGAATTTGACTCATATCGAGTAGAACGGGTTCAAGGCCCATTTCTTCAATGGCTTTCAAAACCGTTGGATATCCTTCAGCGAGCAGGACTTGTCCGTTTGGCAAACCGATTGTGTTGCACCCGTAGACTTCTTCGGCGGGCATCCATTTTACTTCACAGCCTTCTGGAAGTTCTCCAAAGGCATCCTTTGGCAGAAAACCCTCTGGTGCGATAATAACGGTATCAGTGGGTGTTGAACTGATACTTGTGAGATGAAGTGCGTGACCGGGGATTTCGATCACTCGGAGTTCATGGCCGAGGTGTGTAAGGAGGTCTCGTAGCTCTTCAATTCCTGCATCGTTGGTACGAGATGAGCGGCCGACGAAGAAAAGATCTCCCAAACGAAGAATGTCTCCGCCGTCCATACGGGCATCACCATGCATGCTGCAAATTTTGGTCCCGGTGAGTTGGCGGGTAATGAATTCTGAAATTGGTGGCTGTTCATTCACTCGTGATGGATGGCCGGGAACAGGGAGGAGAACATGTCCATCGATGACGACAGCTTGGTCTTCAACAAATGTACAATCCGGATGATTGTCGTCGCTTGGTAGAACAGTAACTTCGATCCCTGCTGCAAGTAATGCTTGTCGATAGGCCCTATGTTGGTCTTTTGCAAGTGCAATATCAGTGGGCCCTGTACCGAAAAAATTAGACAAAGCACGGTCGAAAGTATTCGGGATTCCGCGTGTGAGCGCCCGGTTCTTCTGGTCCAATCGAACCGTTGCCATGTGTAATCCGGATTCCCAGCCCCCCTTAACGCTTCGCCTTTTATTGGAAGCGAGTTTCCGGTGACTGGAAAGAAGAACACTCTTGTAGAAGGTGCGTACCACGCTTTCAACCGTTGCGTTCATCAATGCCGTGGAGGTGGGGCGAACATGCGCTCAAGTTATTCCCGTGCTGGCATGTTGGTTTTCCTCATGTTTTCGGCAACATTTGCAGGTTGTTTCGGAGAAGACGGTGGAGAGGGTTTGCCGGATTCTAACGCCCTTACATTCAAAGTCGTTGGAGGTTCATCAAACGACTCAATGGCCATTCCCGGAGGGGAGTGGATTTCTGCAAGTTTTCAAGCAGATGAAGATTTGAGTGTTTTCATTCCTTATTTTATTCAAGACCCTGGATCTCTTCGAGCACAAAACGGAACGGTTCTCGACCTTCGGAGTGGAGAAGAAATAACAATCAAGGTTCTTTTCCCTCCACGAAACGATGATGTTGTTTTCCTCATTGGTGAATTCGGCCGTATAAACTGGCCAATTCGCGCTGCTGACGAATCGTGGATGATGTGGCATGAAGAGATGAAGACGGGTTCTGCGGTCTCTGTTTCAATGAATGAAGACGGTGGCGGAGCTCTTCCATGGATTGTTCCAGGGCTGGAAACAGGCGGCGATGTCGTTGTGAAGCATTTGAAAACAGTACGAGACCAACGTTCTGATCTCTCTGAAGAAAACGGAGTTGGTGCAAGCGGCGGATGGCTCAATGGCCGAGACGTCTATGAGTGGGTTGATTTCATCACCGACGAAACATCAGACCCTCTCGACCCTGCTGATGGTGCAGTTGGTTTCCTCGACCGGTGGATTGGAAACGGAAATCCTGGTTATGAAGATGCGATTACCTACTTCGAAGGCGTCATGGTTGGTTACGGGCTGGATGTCGAAGTTCACCGGTTCCAAAGTGGAACCTTGTGGGCAGTCAATATTTGCGCTTACAAAACAGGAACCGTCTTTCCAGATGAATGGTTGGTTTTCGGAGCACACTTCGATGTTG
>CAJJCQ010000102.1 GCA_905182725.1 uncultured Candidatus Poseidoniales archaeon | reverse complement strand
CCCCTTCCCAAGTGATTGGACTTTCGGATATTGAAGCAGGTGTTAAAGGCCGAGCAAATGGTAAGGAAGTGATGTTTATTCGATTCGACCGTTCTAAACAACTCAATGTTGTTGTTCCAAAAGAACTCCACGCTGCTTACAAATCAGCTGAAACCAAAGGTCATGGAGCAAGCCTTTTGGTCCGTGATGGTGAAGGAATTGCTTTGTTTACTTTCATACACGACGATACTCATGCAGGTAGTAAGGAACTGATTTCAGGATTGCGAAAGCGTTCAATTAACGTTGAGATCCTCTCGGGAGATCACCAGGCTGCAGTTTCAGCATTTGCCAAAAGTGTAGACCTCCCAATCTCTTCAGCTCATGGCGGTTTATCTCCTGAACAAAAAGTTCAATGGGTTCAAAACCGTTCCAAAACCCATATTACAATGATGGTAGGTGATGGTTTCAATGATGCTGCTGCACTTGCCATTGCCGATGTAGGAGTTGCTGTAGGGACTGGAGAAACAGTCAACCTTGAAGCCGCTGACGTACTTATTCCAAGTGACAACCCTCTCATGCTTACCGACCTCATCGACTTGGCACGCCAAGCACAAAGAATCCTCTTGGGCAATCTTATCATCACCGTCGGAATAACGCTCTCACTGGTAGCAGCGGTTATTCTACAACTCTATGACGAACTTTGGGTTGGCGTTCTCATTCATGAAGCATCGGTTATTCTTGTGATCTTGAATGGAGCACGCCTCGCAGGTGGTGAAGGAGCATTTGCTCTGTTAGCCTCGATTTTTGTCTCATTATGGCGGGATACAAAAGAAGCGTTTGAACTTCTTAAATCGAGATATCTTCCGGCTTGAGTTCTCAAATCGGTTACTTCACGCGGCATCTTCAAACCGGAGAGGGGGTTATGCCCAAACGGTGAGGAGATGGCACGAGTTCAAGCAGACCCAGTCACAAGCGCTCTCGCCCACCCAACTCGCCGAGCATTGTATATCGCTTTAGCAAATAAAGAGGAAATGAGCACAGTTCAACTTCAAGCCGAAGTGAATGTCGAACGTTACAATCTCTATCACCACTTGAAAAAATTAGCATCGCTGAACTTAGTTGAAAACCATCGTGATGCAGGACGTTCCCGATGGTGGAAAAAAACCACACACATTGATTTGCCCGAAATCCTTTCACCTTCTACTGAATCCAAGGCAGCCTCATCTGTAGTTGTTGTTGGTGACCTGGCCTCCCTTCCAGCCTCCCTTTCTGATGCGGTTTCTGATGCGGGGGATATTCACGTCCTTCAATTGAAAGGTTCACGTGACCAAGTAGGGGCTAAAAGAATGCTCGAGCTCTTGGCGAAAGAACACGGCATCGAATTAGATTTACCTTGGAATTTTTTACCTGCGAGTATCGCTTTGATTGCAAAGAAAAAGTGATTGAGGCATTTCAACAACAAACATCTCAAGAACAGTGAACAGGAGCGAAGAACATGGGCGAAGAATTAACAGTCGAATCTCGAGTCGCTCCACCGCCACTTTCATGTCCCAAATGCGATGGGTTGTTGCCAAATGAACTTGGTGAAGTACGTTGCACATTATGCCATGCACGAGTTCGAATCGACCATCCAATTACTCGAAAGAAATGGGCAGAAGAAAAAATAGGCTGTCCCGATTGTGCAAAAGTACTTGTCGTTGGAGTCAATAAACGCCCTGCCCATTTGAAATGTGCAACTTGTTCATGTCATTTCACCCTTCTCCCAACCGTAGCACGTATTGAGATCTCCTGCCCTGGATGCGACCGTCAATTACGTATGAAGCGCCGTCCTGGTGAGCGACAAATTGAATGTCCAGCTTGCGATACAACTTTCAAAGTTACTTTTTGAGTGTTTGAATCTGAACAAAGACATCAAAGCCATAACGTTCGTCTAACATCAGAAATCAAGTAAATTCAAGCAACTTGGTTCGTCGCATAACCTCCGAAAACAGCCTTTAAGCCTCGCGTTCGTGTCGCGCTCCTTATCTATGATGAGAGGTGGATGAACCATTGGATGGGATACGATGGGAATGAGCGCAAGCAACGGTAGTGAGGCCCTTGAAACTGCTCGAAAGAAGCGTGAAAACGCTGACAAAGTCTCTCTTTCAGCACTCCGTTCTCAGTTCACTTCGACGGCTACTTCCACCCTCGATCAAGCAACAATGACAAGTGCCCGTTTCCGACAAGAAGAGAGGTTACGAGCAGATTTACGTCGTGAACGGCGTATCCGTCAACAAGCAATCACAGAACGTGTCGTGGCCATGCAAGAAACATTGGCCAATGATTTAGCGTTACAGCATGAACTCACACTCGATTCTCTCGAAAAAGAAATGAGAGTGGAAATGGAAAATGATTTGAGTACACTTGAACGAGATTCATTAGCCCGTGAAGAGTCACGAATGCGGGATGAACTTGAACTACGCCTCAACCGAAAACTCGAGTCGCTTCAAGACAAGCTGGATGTCGAACAAGACCGCCGGCTTGAGGAACACAAATCTCAACTGAAGTCTCAAATTGAAACACAACTTCAGGATGAGCACCGGCAACGTCTTGATATTCAAAAAGAAAGACTTGCAATGGAATACAATCAAGAATTACAACGTCGCGTTCGTGAAATTGAAGCAAACATCGAACTGGAGATGGAAGAACGATTCAAAGAAATGGAAGTTTCTGAAATCTCACGACTCGAAGAGGGTCATGCAGCCCGTCTTGAAGAACGTGAAGAGCAATTGCGTCGCGGCATCCGTACTCGTCTTGAACAACAATTACGCACTCGATTGAAGCAACGTGAAGCCCGATTGAAGGCTGAATATGAGCGTCGCAGCCTACGTCTTGAAGAAGATATTGCTGAGCAATTACAAATGGAACTTGAAGGACGTCTCCGTCAAGAAACCGATGATTTAGAAGAACGAATGCGAGAAGATGTTGAATTAGCCATCGCCCGCCGACGTGATGAACTCCGAGTTGAAATTGAACAGCAATTACAAGCGCGGCATGCCGAACGACTCTCAGAACGTAAATCACGTCTCCGTGAAAAGTATGATATTACTTTCTCGAAAGCAGTTGATGACATTTCTCGTTCACTCAAATCTGATGTTGAAGCAGAACTCGATGTTCGAATGGATGATGAATTCAGTAGTTACCGAAATGCCCGAGAAGCAGAAATTCAAAACCGTCTTGCTCGTTTCCGGTATGAGCGTGAAGCAGAACTGCGCGAACAACTTGAAGGTCAATATGATTCAAAGAAGGTCGATTGGTCTGAACGCTTAGAATTAGAATTCCAGTCACGTGAAGCATCTGCTCGTAAAGCAATCATGTCTGAAGTCGATGCGGGTCTTCGTAACGAACGTCTTACTTTCGAAACAGATCTTGACCTTCTCAAAGAAGAAACTTCACTCGAACTTGAAGTTGATATGGAAGAGCGTCTCAATGAATTCCGAACACGGAAGGAAGAGGAAGTTGCTACCCAACTCGAACGTCAACTCGACAAGCGTGAAGAAATCATGCGTAACAAAGCCCTCATCGATGTACGCAAGCGTGAAACACATATCCGTGCCGAAATTGAAGCACAACTTGGCCTAAAGAGAGCAGAAATTCGCACTCGTCTACAGGGCTTGAGTGAAAAGATGGATGCCTTCAAGGAAATGGCAGAAGATCAGATGCGAACTGCAATTTCAACGCAAATTGAAGGTGAAATTGGCACTGCTGAAACGGATATTAAAACACGTGAAGCAGAATTCCGCGACCTACAATCAACGGATACCCGTGCTGAAAAGCGACAAATGTGGATGCAATCAATCTCTGGACAAAGCGCTCCGGCGGCTGGCGGTGACATGAATCCAAGTTCTCTTGGTGCTCGACCAGATGCCTTGGGTTCAACTGGTGGCCGACAAATGCGCGGTAATCTTGGTAATCAGCAACAAGCACCTCAGGCGAGAATGGGCTTGAGTGGGATGCGAAGTCCGATGACAAGTTCCAAACCACTTGCTCCAAGCAACATACCTCTTACAAAACCTGTCAAAGCCCCTCTTGGCGCAGATTCAGCACCATCTCTCCCACAGCCGGTTCAGAAACTCGTACGATCACCTCTACAACCCATTGCCTCGCCTGAACCTGAAACTCAAATGGAGCAAGTTGCCGAACCTATTCTTGAACCAATTGCAGAATCTGTTCCTGAAATGGAAGTCGAACCAGTTGCCGATGAACCTCAAGAAGAAGACATGTCGGCTACATTACGCCCGATCACTACTGTGTTACAAGCTCTTGAAACCCCAGTGGCAGTGAAGACAACTACGCTGACTCCACAACTGGCTCAATTGATTCCTCAGAAAAAACGTGGTTCTCCACCTCAATCAAAGCGTGGAAATAAGCCACAAGCTGTTGAAACTACTACACTCAAACCGGTTCGGAAGTTGACTCCGTTGAAACTGAAACCTTCAGTTCAGGCTTCATCAGAGAACGAAGAAACCGGAATGGAAGAAGAATGAAGTCAATGACCGTTTGATGCCATCAAGGGCACGCTTCATATTGATTGAGGTTCTCGGATTGCTATGAAGAGATTCCTTGTTGTTCTTATCGCAGCATTGATGTTACCCGTTGCTACAGTCATCCCTCTCGTATCTGCTTCGAATTCAACGCTCGTTGATGCAGGTTATACTCAACAAACTCAACCGAGTTTTGTGTATTGGAAACAAATGTACGATGGCTCCATTTTAACGGTCGATGACGTAGGAAATGTAAGCGTCAACAGTTTCGTGAATGGATATCTTATCCCTCAATGGCAAATTAATCTGAACGTCAGCACCAATGGTGCTCGTTTAGATGCAGCCCAACAACTCGCCGTTATTTGTCACGACTCTGGCGTTTATATTGTTCATATGGATCTTCAAATTGCAAATCGAAATATTTCAACCACAGATGCGGTGAATGATGCAGATTGGGATGATGAAGGCGACCTTTGGCTGGCCTACTATGCGGGCCGACGCCGTGCTGAAGAATACGATTCAGAGGGACTAACAGGTGTCATTTCACCCCAAATCCAAACCGGTTTCAGTGCTTTTGAAATTCTATCAGATGGGAGGATTGTCATCGGAGCCTACGATAAGAAAGTTCACGTTTCTTCAAATGAGGGAGTCGCTTTGACAAACTTAGCAGAATCTTCAGCAATTGTCAATGTCGTCATGGAAGACCATGATGGGAATTTACTTGTAGGAACTGCAAATGGGAAACTATACCGCTACGATACTACAACGTGGGCTGTCGAAACGCTTTCATTATCACATGGCAGTTCTATTGTTTCGCTCGAGGAATATGACAATTCAACCTATCACGTTGGAACTCAAAATGGTAAGTTGACACAAGTTGACGTTACTGGATTCACTGAAGGAGACACCTATGCATCTTCGGGGAAAGTGATTGGTTCAAAAGAGGCATTCACAGGTGAAATTTACATTGTAACCTCCAGCCCTACCACTTCCAAAATCCGACTGTATGACCTTGATACGGATGGAGACGGTATTACCGACCAAATCGACGCGTTTCCAATGGAGTTTACCCAATGGGCTGACGCTGATGGAGACGGTTATGGTGATAACCCCAACGGCTACCTTGGAGATATGTTTCCAACCGAACCCTCTCAATGGGCTGATGCAGATGCTGATGGCTATGGAGATAATGCAGACGGCGTAAACGGTGACGCTTTCCCGAGTAACAATGAGCAATGGTCTGACTCTGATGGAGATGGCTATGGCGATAATGCAAATGGCCTTGAAGGTGATAAGTTCAAGAACGAACAAACACAATGGTATGATTCAGACCAGGATGGTTTTGGAGATAATCCAAACGGTATCACTCCAGATGCATGCCCAAATACCAACGGATTCTCCAAACAAGATCGCTTTGGTTGCCTTGATTCTGATCTCGATGGCTATTCCAATCCCTCTGCTGACTGGACGGTCGCACAGGGTGCTGATGCTCTCCCACAACAAAGTACCCAATGGAGAGACGGTGATGGTGATGGTTACGGTGACAACATAACCGGTGCGTCTCCTGATGATTGCAATTGGAAGGCCGGTAACTCGACCAAAGCTTGGATTGTCAATACTTCTTCAGCAATCGGTTACATCGAAGTTTCATCGTATGGTTGTGAAGACAGTGATGGAGATGGCTGGGTTGATGTGACAGAGTCTCAAAACATGGAGAATGACCCGAATGAATATTTCGATGGAGACAATGACGGTGTGGGTTCAAACACTGATTACGACGACACCCGCCCTCTTGTTCAAACCGAAGAAGATCATTGCATGCTCAACTTTGATGATATCTCACTTCCTTGCCAAGGGTGGCGTAACGCTGAATATCAGACCTATCTCACTCGAGATAAGGCTGAAAGCGATTCAGATTTGAGTTTCGCTGCTTGGAATGCCAGTAAAAATGCTGGCTTACTCGATACAAACGAAGTTGATTCCGATACAGTCAAACAAGTGGTAATGTGGGGCGGTGGTGCATTTGTTCTTCTTTCAGTTGTGATTCTTATCGTAGGCCTTATCATGAAACGCCGAAAAACCAGTTCACTTGTCAAGATGTATGGAGTTCCGTATATTCCTGAAGAAAACAAATCTGCTGAAAACGAAGCGCTCGAAGGTACTGCAGGTCTTTCAGCGCAAGGTGGAATTGAATCTGATTCTGCTTGGGATGATGATGTGGCAAGTCTTGATTTCACAATTGATCAAGAGGATTTGGCTGAAGAGGAAACCGAATCAAACACCATTGATGCTGCAAGTCTCTATGGTGAAGAAGACAGTCTTGAAGCGATTGCAGGGATTGAAACTCCTGCGCCAACTCCTGCACCAGAAGTGGTGGAAACGCCATCAGAAGGACCACCATTGCCAAAGAGTGGCCTACCGGATGGTTGGACGATGGATCAATGGAAATGGTATGGGCAAGAATGGCTCGATAAGAACCAATGATTTTCGTTCGCACCAAGTGGGAACAGGTCGATTTGAAGATTAGCGCCAAACAATGGGTAAAGATTCACGTAGTGCCCCGAGTTCTTCACCAGTATAGACTGGCTTTCCATCTTGCTTTAGTGTGTTCATTATCAGCCACAAGACGCCATTCCAAGCACTGGAGCGTGCAAAAATCTCAACATAGCCACATGCAGCAGCTTCGAGTAATTTACCTTCATCAGTTTCTTCACTGAACAAGGCCCGTACCAAATTTTTGGTATCGAATTCATAGCCCTTTGGGCGCCATTCCATCATGAAAATCAGACCTTGAATGGAGAGAGATTAAGTCGGTCAACGAGGTGTTCAATGTCGACATCAGCAACAGCTTTCATCCGTTCCCGTAGCGTTTCAATTTCACCGTTCATCATTGAAATTTTGTGGGCTCGTACCACGTCTGTTAGCAGTTCATTGACACTCTTGTGCCCACTCATCGTTCGCATTGTGTTGAGTTGTCTTCGAACTTCGTAACTCACACTGACCGAGGTCATCCCTTCACCTGTCATGCCTATCCCGAACCCTCTTTGTGCTCTAGCCTACTTAACCTGTCCGAACAGTTGATGCAATGAAACATCGTTTTCAAAGGGTAAAGTGCTTCTTCAAAGAGTCCTTCAGCGGTTTTTACGATCAAGCATAAGTCTCGGATCTTCATTGACGCCAAATTCGCGACGCATTTCGATAACGCGTTGATGAAATTCCTTGGATAAGGTCCAGTATTCCAAAGAACCAGCTCCAGCACCGGAGTTCGTTGGCTTGTTGAGTAAGACCGTCGGTGCTCCACTCCATGGTGCCTCTGCGACTTTAACCAAACGTCGTACCGTGGTTTTGAATAACTTATTTGGCATCTTCCGATTGACTTCATCGCATACATGACGGCTTAGTTTTGAACGTGCATCGACCATGGTCATGGCAATGCCAAAAATTTTCAAGTTCCGATTAATACGTCGCTGAATCATTTTTATTGAATTCATCAACATACTGAAACCTTCAAGCGCATAATATTCTGCTTGAACAGGTACCATGACCCAGTTCGCTGCACACATAGCGTTAATGGAAAGTAAGCCCAAAGACGGTGGTGTGTCAATAATGATGTAATCGAATTTGTCGATGATTGGCATCAAGGCTTCCCGTAACCGAGTTTCTCGACCAATCTTGTGACTCAGTTCGATCTCAGCGCCAGAGAGGTGGATGTCACTTGGTAGAAGCCACAAATGTCCAACAGAGAGGTTGTCAGGGGCCTTCTTGTTATTGTTACGAAGACTCCAGGCATCTCGCATCGATTGAGTCAATTCTTCTGGCCCAATGAGGTATTCTTCCATCAAGGGCAAATCTTCACCAGAGTCATTGGCAAGTAAATCATATGCAGTTTTTTTGATGTTCTTTTTTTCTACACCAAAGGATGTTGCACAATTACCTTGAGGGTCAAGGTCGATGAGTAGAACTTTTGCTTTTGGAAGTCCTTGGCGAGGTGAGCCTTTGGCTAAAGCCGCAGCGAGATTAACAGCAGTGGTGGTTTTCGCGCATCCGCCTTTCTGATTTGCGACTGCAACGACCATCTTGTAGGGATTCAACTTAGCACCTCCTCCGACAATATTCAGGAGAACGGTCTTCCCCTTTCAATACAGGCCCTCGCGTAGTGAAAATCAAACAGGTTGAATGACAGGTACAGGGACTTCGGAGAGAATTTTTCGAACAATGTGCATGCCAGTAATCCCTCGGATTTTTGCTTCAGGCTTCATGTTGATACGGTGTGAGATAATTTGCAAAGCAATATCTTTGATATCGTCAGGGATGACATAGTTTCGGCCCGCAATCGCAGCTGCAGCTCGTCCAGTCTTGAACAAAGCTTGTGAAGCACGAGGCGATGCTCCATTGGTAACTCGGTGATCTTCTCGAGTACATTGAACGATTTCAACAATGTAGGAGAGAATTGCAGGGTCGACGTGGACAGTTTCCAATGCTTTTTGCATGGCAACGACCTTCTTTGGCGAGGTAATTTGTTCGATATCGTGTCCATCCTTCCCACGTAGTTTACGTCGAGCGAGGATTGCCTTTTCTTGTGGACGGTCAGGGTATCCCATACTCATTTTCATCAAAAACCGGTCCATTTGAGCCTCAGGTAGAGGATATGTACCTTCTTGTTCGATTGGATTTTGAGTTGCTAATACGACGAACGGTGCCGGAAGTTTGTGCGTGATACCTTCAATGGTCACTTGCTTTTCTTCCATTGCTTCGAGCAAAGCTGCTTGAGTCTTAGGAGGTGCTCGGTTAATTTCGTCAGCGAGAAGAATATTGGAAAAGAGTGGACCTGCACGCAGTTTGAATTCACCGGATTTTTGGTCATACATGTAGGTGCCCATAACATCAGATGGAAGCAAATCGGGTGTGAATTGAACTCGCTTGAACTTACATCCAAGGGCTCGAGCAAACGTGTTTGCAAGCAATGTCTTGGCCAAACCTGGGAAATCTTCGAGCAACATATTACCGTTCGATAAGATTCCGATGGTAACCCATCGTAGATTCTGTGGTTTCCCGATAATGACCTTGCCCACTTCGTTCATCAAACTGTGCGAAATCGCAGAAACAGTGCCGATTAGGTCTTGTGCGGCGGGGTTTTGACCCATTGCGGGTGCTCCTGTTAAACCAGCTTCCATGTGTGTTGCCTCCGAGGACATTCAAACAACCCACCCTATCCATATATGAATGTGAGGTGAACTTAAGTCAATCAAAACAGATGCACAGATAAAACCAAAAAAGCCATCAAAGTAAACTAAGGCTTCCATCCGAAGCCATAACTGTATTCTTCGAGAACATCTCGGTGTATTCGAATAATCTCAACAAAAGCATCCTTCTCGGATTCACTAAGAGCGACTTTTTTCATATTTTTTGAGTCGTTCTCTGTGACATTACCAAAGAATTCTTCATCGTTTACAATGTTACTACGGGAAAAGCGGATGTTCACTTGAATTGGGACCTTCTCACCTTCATGGGCTACCTTCTGCCCCTCAGTACCTATCGAGTGAATCTTTCCAAGAATTCGACCAGTGCCATCGTTTCTGAGGAGTTCTTGCCCGACTCTAATCTGTCCCTTAAGCACTTGAATTCCAAAAACAGCAGGTTTGTCCTTGAAGGACATGTTGAGGTATCGAATCTGAGCAGGCCTGAACACAGGGCCAGTATTTGCAGCAGCGGCTTCTTCTCGAATAACTTCAGTAAGTTCATCGATTTGGTCCATAATCTGGTAGATGATATCTCCTTGAACATAGTGGAAATCTGGAGAATCTTTTGATTTGACAGCATCTTTCAATTCCTTTTCAACTTGAGCATTGCCTTTGACAGCGAGAGCGATCAGAAATTTGTGTTCATCGTTTTTGGTCGTGAGTACTTCTCGCATATCACGTTTGTTGACTGGTCCCACTTCAGCATGGCTGATTGGAATCTTCCGTTTGATGAGTTCGTATAGTACTGCTTCGAGTCCTCCAAAGGTTCTCGCTTTCACCACTGCACCTTCACGTACTTCTCGAGCAGCTAGGCAGCCAGTTGAATACCCAGGCTCTTGTGCATTTGGATTGGTATGTATTTTGGAAAAGTTCTTTCTCGAAAGAACCTCTTTACAGATACTGCACATGATGGGTGCTTCATCACGAATTCGCTTATTTTCCTGTTTCATTTCCATGATGATTGATTCTAAATCATCTTCGGGTTTTGGGAAGAATATTTTACTTCCAATATGAATTTCCTTCATGTTCGGGATGACTAATTTCAGCCCTGATGCTGCAGATGCATGCTCAACATTCTCCCAGCGCTTCCCAGCATCCCGCATTTCAGTCATGCCAATTGGTCTGCGAATCGACCGAATACGAACACTGGTCGAATCTTGGGTGAACTCTGAATCAGCAATAGGACCTTCATTGGAATTGTAAGCAACACCATCGCCGACGTGAATGGTTCCTTTGGTGAGAATAATATCGATGGTCTTTCCGACTCCAATTTCTTCCCGAGATTCTAAAACATAACCTTCAGCCATATCTCCCGGGTGAATAATCAATTCCTCACGAGCAAATTTCTCTGCCATTGCAAGGATTACAAACAATAAATCCTGCAACCCTTCACCCTCTTTCGCACTCATCGGAACAAAGAGGCGATCGTTATGGATGTCAAATTCTTTGATCCCTTCCCAATATTTGGAAAGATTAAATTTTGAATGCGAAGCAACTTGGCCAAGAAGCTTGTAGTAATATTCATCTGCCATATCCATCGCATCTTTGGTCTGCTCATTCCAAGATTGCCACGATGATCTTCCACGCTTTGATTCCCACCGATGAATCCGGTCAATTTTATTTCCAACGATGATGAAGGGGATATTATTTTGTTCAAGAAGTTGAATACTCTGAATGGTTTGAGGTTTGAATCCTTCAACCAAATCGACGATAAGAATCGCTATGTCTGCAACATTTCCACTTCGTGTTCGAATTGAACTAAATGATTCGTGACCAGGAGTATCGAGAAATATGATTCCAGGACTTTCAAAGGTTGGTTTTTCCTTGAACGGCATTGTCTGAATCGCTTGGACCAGTAATTCCGACGGTACATTCGTCACGCCGAGTTCCTGAGTGATTCCACCGGCTTCGCGGTTCATTACGTTGGTTTTATTTCCGCCAATTGAACGGAGTAAGTCGAGCAGACTTGTTTTTCCATGGTCTACATGGCCTGTTACAGCCACAATTGGTTGACGAAGTGTTTCCCCGACTTCCTCAGGGGATTCATTCTCTTCATCAGGCATGTGAATCAACTACAGTATGATTCAAGTTATTCATAAACCCATGAGGTGATGGTTTGTTCCCAATCCATCAAACCTTCAGGGAACCAAAGTCCAAGTTCAAACTCAGCAGTATCTGCTGCATCCGAGCCGTGAATCATGTTGAAGCCCATATCCATTCCGAAGTCGCCTCGGATTGTACCTGGTGTAGCTTCTCGTCCATTGGTCGAGCCAATGAGGGTGCGAGCTACTGTAATTGCATCTTTACCTGACCAAGCCATGCATACAACAGGGCCGGAGGTTACGAAATTAATGAGTCCAGGGTAAAATGGGCGTTCTGCGTGAACTGCGTAGTGAGTTTCAGCGGTTTCTCTGCTTGGTACAACAGACTTGAGTCCAACGAGTTTGAGGCCTTTACGTTCAAAGCGCCCCAAAATTTCTGCAATAAGTCCTCGTTGTACGCCGTCGGGCTTGATCATGATATAGGTCGTTTCCATTATGTTCACCGATTCAGCCCACTTGACTCCCCTTTATGAGCCATACGGAATAATAGCAACAGCAGTTGCACTCTGTTCTGTTTAAAAAACAGGCAATAGAGCCGGGTAAAGAGGTCAAAGGGCTCAAATGCCGCCCTTGACGAAGTGTCGAGTCCACTTGACACGACGTGAGTTACGCTTGAGGATGACCATGTTCTTGCGAGCCTTTGAGTTCTTGAACCACAAGACGCTGCCGTCTCGACGGACAAACATCATTCCTGTACCAGGTTCGATCTCTTCGCCAGAGAAATTACAGATTCTTCGTTCAGGCATATTTCATCACCGTGCATTCAATTTACGGGCTTCTCGGCCAGTATCCTTGAGCATCAAAATGTCGCCCACTCGAATTGGACCCAAAACGTTGCGTGAAATGATTCTTCCAACGTCACGAGGATTTGGAGCATCGTTTACACGTACTTTGACTTGAGTTGCTTCGCCTGTCATACCGGTTCGACCGACAATTTCGACGACTTCAGCAGGCCATCCACCAAGTTCTTCGCTCATATATGTCATCTCCAAGGTTAAAATCAAGCTTTGAGGCCATTAATGGCTTCAATAATTTGGTCGAATAGTTCTTTAGCACCTTTGTTGATTTCCATAACAGCAATAGATGCTGCTTTCACACCTGCTGGAAGACCAGCAGCTTGTGCAAGGTGTTCTTGTGAAGGGACATATCCGAAATTGATTTTTTTCTCAGCACAGATAAGTGGAACGTGAGCAAGCAGTTCAGGTGGGTTGACATCTTCTGCAAGAATAATGAATTGTGCAGTTCCGCGTTCTGCGGCCTTTGTCACTTCATTACTACCTTTCTTAATGCGGCCATTGGAATTGGCTTGAAGCATGTCGTAGATCTTGTTAGATAATTCTTCTGGGGTTTCAAATTGCACGTGGACAGTCACTGGAATCACTCTCTCCTCTTGTAAGGGCGTTTCTCCGCACAACCTCACGGATATAAACACGACGGAAAGAATCAACTGCTCATCTCAGCATGATTTAGAGGAATAAAGCAATTATTTATCACGATAAAAGGGTCACTGCGAGTTCACAACTTCCAATCAAGCCGTTCAAACAATTCATTTACGCCGCGTGCTAGTGCTGGGCCGCCGGAGATTACATCGCGTGGATTTGACAACGAACCTGTCGCATGGACTCCATCGACATATCGAATCAATCGCGCAATCGCTCCACCCGTGAAAAGTCCGTGGGAGCAGGCCGCGTGAACTGCAATTGCTCCTTGGTTTCGAAGAGCTTCAGCAGCGCGACAAATTGTTCCGCCCGTAGCGATCATGTCATCGACAATAGCGACAATTTTTCCATCCACATTGAGGTCTTTGGCTTTGTGCGTAATAGTATGAGCGTCAATTCTCGTCTTTTCTAAGTATGAGAATTCACAATTAATTTCTTGAGCAACCTTTGAGGCTCGTTCAATCGCACCTTTGTCTGGAGAAAGGATGAAATCCGGTTGTACCGTTTCTTGAAGATGAAGTGCGAGTTCAGGCATGGCAGATGTGAATGCTACTGGGACTGGCAAATCTTGCAGTACTGAAGGTGCGTGTAAATCAAAGACGATTATCCCATCGCAGCGAGAGGCGAGTAGGTGTCCAATTGCTCTTGCAGATACGGCCTCTCCTGGCTTGAATCGCTTATCTTGCCGAGAATAGCCGAAGTATGGTACTGCCAGTAAAATTCCCGGCCCTACATCATCCATGTTTTGAGGCCCGATCTCACGGAGATTCTCCATGTTACCCTTTCGAACATCATTAATGGCTTCAAGCATGAGTAATGTTTCAACGATTCCTGCATCCGGGAAAGTATTTGATACCAGGACAACGGGTTCTTTCCGTACTGCTTCGATGGTTTCAGTAGGGATGCGAATGTACCCTTCAGAGTCGGGGAACCTACGAGTTTCGAGTTGGTGGTGTTCCCAGTTCAAAGAATCTGCTAGTTGCTCAGCCAATAGACGAGAGTTACTCCCTGATAGCACAACCATATGATTCCCTTGTGATGAGCGAAGCACTGCCCCTTCATGTTCTTTGCGAGTGGAGAGGTCTCAAAAAATAGTGTATAATTAGGACTACTCCGGGGTAAAAGAGTGCGCGAGGCAGGACTTGAACCTGCGGCCTCCCGGTTATCAGCCGGGTGCTCTAACCGACTAAGCTACCCGCGCAACTGCAGTTCGGGCGACTCACCTCCCCGTCATAAGAGTGACGGAGTAGACAAGGTCACAAGGTCTTCAATCGAAACTCACTCTTCTTCGTCACTCATCTCATTGAGAGTGACATAGGAAGGTAATGCGAGGACTTTGTCGAAAGTTCGCGAAAGAACGACTTCGTCCAAACGTTCACGAGTTCGTGAAAAGGCATTGATTGGTATGCGCAAATGAGCTTCAACGCCATATTTTTTCTGGACGCCAATACGAACTTGAACAATGACTCCTTTGTAGGTGCGTTTGACTTTGAAGAGATCGGTGATGACACCAATCTCTTGACCTTGGTTGTCCAAGACTGCACGATCGAGCATTTCGTCTGGTGCATACAGCTTTTCATCAATACGTACGGTATTGCGCCATCTGCGTTGTAATTCTCTCATCGACTTTGAAAGTTTAACAGTTCCATCGTTCCGGATGCTGTGGACCAATTCTTTTGGCAAAGGTACGAGTTCAGCGGGCTTCCGCATGAATTCATCAGCAACATCCGATTCCACTTGCAATCGCATTGATCGCACGCGTGCTTCATTCGGATGGTGACGCTCACCAACTATTTTTCCTACTTTCTTATCATTTACGTACACATCTCTTTGGAGTAACTCCTGGATGTCATATTTGTCGTTCGGCATTTTCCCATCTCATCGCCAGTTCAACCCGGCTTACCCCCTGCTTCACTTGAAAGGTCTTATACCCTTTGGCGATTAAAAAGCGATTTCCAATTGTATTTGTCGTATAATATGTTTGCATTCCAATTAGAAAACCGATTATAATTCAATTTTAGGGTATGTCGTATAATTTATTCTTGCAATAGGAGTAGGGTAAAGCCAAAGCGTTTTTCTCTGATTTTCTATAGAGTGGGGTGTTATCGGGATCTAAAGTTAAATTTGCTTACTTTTTCAATATGAGAAGCGTTATTTTTTAGTAATTTATTCGATATTTTTACGCAGAGCTCATCACGTAGATCGTCTGTCCATTCGAGATTCCTGGGCATTTCTGTCTTCGAACCGCTCCACCTATTGGGGTATTTTTCCAATTAGATTTTGCAATTTTCAATTGAAATCTCTCAATTCTTTTCGTCGTATAATTCTTTAGATGAACAAATTGATGTACGTTTGTCTCTTCGCTAGAACTATGCGTCAAGCACCCGTTCTTCATCTGCGTGGCCTTGACTCGAGTATTGGTTGCGCTTTAATCGAACGAATATTCCGCACCAATGCCCATCTTGTGGTCCCAGGGGCAGATTTTCAAGAGATTTCTCAACGTTATGCAACTGAGCTTGAATTTGGCGATTGTGAACTTCATGCTGCTGAACACCTCCCCTTAGCATCTGGGCATCGTTTGATGTTGATTGGTTTAGGGCCCTTTGATGAACCAAGCGATGGAGAGAATGGGTTTGATATTGACGGACTTGAAATTATTTTGACTGCCCCAGCTCATTTGGAAATGGAAATTGATACAGAATGGCTTGACAGTATTATCCTTGTTCACGACCTCCTCCCTCGTGTGAAAGATACGATATGGGGCTCTCCTTTGTTCAGTCAATGGATGATTCAATTGAACACAAATATCGTTCCTTCTCCTGTGGGTAGTACAGAACATTGGTGGGTAAGCGATATCGATGTTGCAGACGCTTTCGTTCGGATGTTAATTGGCGATGAACCGTTTCCAAGCCTGATCAAAGTATCAGGCCGTCGTGCATGGAGTCAAGAACAAACTATTGAAGAATTGTCTCTGCTTCATGCACGTACAATGGCTGGGAAGACAGGTCACTTTAGTGTCGAACATCTTACTGCAGCTCCGACGCCAACGATTGAAGTGAAATCATTAATTGTCAATCCTTCAATGCCATTGAGCATGAAAGATAATTCTCAGCAACGCCCTGATCTTTCACCCTTGCATGATGTATTGCATCGAGTCGATGGTGATGGTTGGCGCCCATTGGTGCCCATTCGAACGGCATTGATGCACGCACTTGTCGATTACATCGAATGAAACTCAAATGGTCTGTGCGCCACCTTCGGGAAGCATTGCCAAATCGCTTAGGTTACCAACGAGTGTTGGCCCAGCCATCAATGTCCCCATGATCCCAGTGTCTCCACTTGGATTGTGAGAGAGTGAAAGCCATGGTCGGCCATAGGCGTCAATTTGCATATCAATAAAGTCACCAAATCCGCCACACCGTTCGTATCCACAGGTAGGGCTGGCATTGTCCAGAGGGTCTTCTGGCGCATTAACCTGAACAGTCGTAATCAGTGGTGTTTCATTGAATGCATCCGTAATAACGGAGATGTAACCGTGCCATACTCCATCGCCTTCTGTGCCGATGTAGCCAAAGGCTACGCGTCCAGGGTCGCCAGCAATAATGACTGGAAAACCAGTGCCTTCAAGGTGATTCGGCCCGACCATGATTGCGTCAGACCATGTATTTGCATCATCTACCGAATACGAAAAATAAGGCATGTTATCGTTCCCCATCCACATAGCATAGACGTTACTTTCACTGTCTGTATCGACTTGTGCTTCTTCGGCATTCCAAGTATCTGCAGTTCCAGATACCTCTGTAGGTAGGACGTGTTCGGTCCATGTAAGGGCCCCGTCTTCAGTTTTATACATCGAATAGCCCGTTCCATCGCAGCCGGTTTGTCCACGATAGAAGTTCCCATTGTCTGCTCCGATGAGATGAGCTGAAAGTCCTCCACTTTGGCAATCGACTGGCGCACCTGGGAGCTCAGGACCCCATGTGAGTCCTCCGTCTTGACTTTGAGAACACAAAGGTGCAAACCAGTTTCCATTGATGCAAAACACCCAGAGCGTTTCATGAAGGATTCCCCCGTAAGGTGAAGACGCAATCGTTTGGTGGTCTTGAACGGAATAGGATGTAGCAACGGATGGGCCAAACCAAGAATCGCCTTCGTCATCACTCCATTCAACGGTCATGCCGAGTAACGCATGCATATCGAATTTCATAATGCGGTCGGTCCACGGGTCAACATAGACGTATGGATCATTTGAGTTTGCTACGGGTAACACTGGGCCGTAGACATTTTGGCAACTGAAGTCAGATAAGCTCGTCATTTCAATCATGCTGGTGCACTGAACAATAGCTGTAGAGCCTTGAGGTCCATTTCCGTAACTTGTAAAGTAGATATTATCTGTAGAGGTAATTCCCATGGTTGGTTCAAAAGTTGAAAATCCAGTGCCATAATATGTCCCTGTAGTATAGAATGGGGTGTTTAAGCCACCGAAAGCAGTTGTGTTGTTCAACGCATTGATGCCATCAGGGTAATGATACCAGGTTAATTCCCCAACTTCGAACATGTTTCCTTCATCATCCATCTCTCCAGTGTCGGGTGTCCCAAAACAACCCGCCATCGGCATGAGTGCGATGAGGGTTGTAATCAGAAAAGCCATTGGTTTGGACTTCATACCTCATCCCTCCGTTGGAAAAGGTCTGCGCCAAGAAGCGGAAGAAGTACGCTAGCGTCGCCTTCAACACACATGTGCGGAGCCTCAGGACGCATCTTGCCCCAAGAAATCGCTTCACGCAAACGAGCGCCAGAAAGGCTCCCATCGTGTTCTGGTGCGGTAGTAATGTAGACTGCAGAATCGAGGCCTCCACGGTATTGGTTCCACCAAATTACGTGGTGTTTCGAAATTCCGCCGCCGATCATGAGCGCGTTCGAGACTTCAACATCCCATGTCATGTCACTCATGACTTGTTCATCAGCGAGTGTGTCGATGTGAAAGTCGCGGTGCTTTTGTCGCAGCATGAACAGTTGAGCGCCAATAGAACCGTCGGTGATTCCAGGGATGACAACTGGAATTTGATGTTTGTATGCCCAATAGATAAGCGAATCAGGTGTTCCAATACGCTTTCCGAGCTCCCATACCAAATGAATTGAGCCAAATCCAAGCCAAGCATCAGCGCCAGTCTTTCCAGTTTCTTTGAGCCGGTCTTGGTACATTTCTTCCAATACTGGGGTCAAGACGTCTTCGATGATTTCACCGTAAGAGGAATTTGGTACGATGACGTTTCCGAGTCGCATAAGTGAATGCTCTGCGAGCTCGATGTCATCCAGTTCGAAAGAACCGTGATAGTAGTGTTTGTGTGACCGAGCAATGTCGTGGTCCAGCATTCCGCAGGTTGTTGAAACCACGTTGAACATTTGCTGTTTGAGTGCTTCGACAAAAAACCCCCGTGTTCCAGTTGCACACAAGCACGCAGGAAATGAAAGCCAATTACAGACCTTACTCCTGTCTCCTCCCACTGCATCAACTTGCTTCTTCATGTCCAAAAGAATGTCTCTTGCAGTGGCCAGTTTGGTTGCAGTAAAACCTCCGGCACTTGCCATTTGGTCGAGCAACGAGCGAGGTGTTGAGATTTCAGAAAATGCATAATCGACCACAGGGACATCGAAGTCATCAGGTTGAATCGCCATGACCTTGCCATCTCTCCTTCATTCAAGAACCTGCCCACAGTTCACTCCACACCCATAGGGTGTGTCTTCAATCATAGTCTTTGTTCCAATTCAAAGACTCGATCTCGAAGTCGAGCTGCTTCTTCAAAGTCGAGGCTTTTCGCCGCTTCTTTCATTGCAGAGCGTAATTCTGCGAGTAACTTCTGAATTTGTTGAGGCTCGAGGCCTGAAAGCACATCATCCGGTTCATCATATGTCAATTGCGTATTCGATTTTCCAATTGAAGAATCACTTGAATGTCCGCTTGTACCATCTTGGCCAGATCCGGCAGCCCAAGCTCCTGCACCAATGTTGAGTTTTTGAGCCCAATCTCCTTCTTTACGACCGCCCTTTTTAGCAACAAGCCGGCGGGTTCCATCCTTTGAGGTCGAGGTACCAGAAATGAGGTCATCAACATCGGAGTTCATCTTTGGCAGTGCTTTTATGATGGTCCTAGGAGTGATATTATGTGCATCATTGTAGGCTTGTTGGCGTTCACGGCGTTCAAGAGTTTGTTCTATTGCTGCACGCATGGCAGGTGACATACTGTCACCATACAGCAATACATGCCCATTGATGTTTCGAGCTGCCCGTCCAATCGTTTGCAAGAGACTCCGTTCATTTCGAAGGAAACCTTGTCGATCCGCATCAAAAATAGCGACCAAGCTCACTTCTGGTAAATCGAGCCCCTCTCGGAGTAAATTAATTCCTACAATCACATCGATGTGGCCGATTCGTAATGCATTGAGAATTTCTGTACGCTCCAGTGTGTCAATTTCGGAATGTAGATGATGTGCTTTTACTCCCATCTTGTTGAGATACTGAGCGACCTCTTCAGCGAATTTAATGGTCAATACGGTCACTAAGGTCCTTTCTCCATTTTCAATACGGAGATTTATTTCGGATAATAAATCAGCAACTTGACCACTTGTAGGTCTTACTTCAATCTCCGGGTCAAGCAACCCCGTTGGACGTATTTCCATTTTTGCAATGCCGTCTATTTTCTGTACCATGTGGTACAAACTTTCACTGTCAGGGTGCTTCTTCTCAATGTCTGGTTTGCCAGCCCCTCCTCCTGATTTAGCATGTAAAAGGCCATTTGGAAGGGGTTGGTTGGTAATTTCACAAAGATGACGTAGTTCTCGTTCTCCAGGTGTTGCAGACACATAGACCATTTGCGGAATCAGTTTTTGAAATTCGGGTATCTTGAGTGGGCGATTATCAATCGCTGTTGGAAGTCTGAAACCGTGCTCAATGAGGCTCTCTTTTCGTGACCGGTCTCCGTAGTACATGCCGCCAACTTGAGGTAAGGTGACGTGAGATTCATCCATGATGACGAGGAACTTGTCAGGGCTGCCATGGAATTGCTTTGCACAGGCTGCAAAGAAGTCGAGCAGACAATAAGGCCGTTGACCTCGTTCTCGTCCATCGAAGTGGAGGGAGTAGTTTTCCATCGATTGACAGTGGCCGATTTCACGAATCATTTCCAAATCATATCGAGTTCTTTGTTCGATTCGGTGACGCTCCAGTTCATGGCCGAGGCTTGAATAATGGGCAATCCGATCGTCAAGTTCATCTTCGATTGAAACCAACGCTTCTTCATAACGTTCCGGACTGGTCATGAAGAACTCTTTCGGATGAATCCAAGCTTCATCGAGTGTGTCGAGAACTTCCCATGTGACAGGGTCGCATACCTGAACCTTCGTTACGCCATCAAAATCAAATTGAATTCGAAGTGGGTCATCACGGCTTGGCATCCAAACATCGAGTACCTCGCCACGTAGACGGCATTCTCCTCGAGATAAATCGACGGTAGTACGTTTGTATTGAAGGACGATGAGTTCTTTGAGTAAATCACTTGTCTCAATGTTTTGACCCACGTGGACTCGAACGTGATATTCAAGAAATGTTTCAGGTGGGTTCAATCCATAAATACACGAAACAGAAGATACGATAACACAATCCGGCCGCGTGACTAAAGAGGCAATTGTAGCAAAGCGTTCTTGCTCAATACGTTCATTGATTGAAAGTTCTTTATCGATGTAAAGATCACGTTTTGCTAAATAGGCTTCAGGCTGATAATAGTCATAATGTGAAACGAAATAATCAACAGCGTTCTCTGGGAAATACCCTGCCATTTCTTGGTGTAATTGGCGTGCAAGTGTTTTGTTATGGCTGATGATCAGTGTTGGAATGTTCAAGTGTTGAATGACTTGTGCCATGGCATAGGTTTTCCCACTTCCAGTAACGCCGAGAAGCACTGCTCTTTCTTGACCATTTTCCAATTGAGAAATCAATTTTTCAATTGCTTTTGGTTGGTCGCCAGAAGGTTCAAACTCGGAATGAAGGCGGAGGCGTTTGACATCGGGGTGTAAATGTTCCAAAGCTGCACCTTCGAGGGCTTTTGAAAGGTCGAATGGGTCTCTTTCAGTCAGGTCACCTTGCCCAACATCGATATCGGCCAACTTCTCGAAGGCTCCATCATTATCCCATTGCTTTACCATAGACTCACCTCCGTCGTTCTTTCTCACTGAGCCAACGGGTTTTCAACTCTTCAGTTTCAGGGGAGATAGAGTCCACCGTTGACATGAAGTATTGCTCCCGTGATGTACTTTGAATCTTGGCCTACCAAAAAGGAAATTGTACCGGCCATATCTTCTGGGGTACCTACACGTTTGAGCGGGACTTGTTGTTCGCGTTGATCACGCTTTTCTTTGGAATCTCCTGCAAGAATTGCCGTATCGACAAAGCCTGGCGCTAATACATTGACGCGCTTTCCTTCAGGCCCAACAGCTTGTGCAAGTGAACGAGCCCATGTTGATAGGGCCGCTTTTGAGGCCGAATAATCAGCGCCATGCGGTGAACCTTTCGTTCCGAGTTGCGAGCCGACAACGACCATTCGAGCCTCAGGTGTAAGATGCGGTTGAACTGCTTTCCAGACTGAAACAGCACCTTCAAAATTCGTCATCATGGTACGGCGTAACATCTCAAGAGTCAATTCATTAGCCGAAACACGTTCATACGAACCATGATTCAAGACCAGTACATCAATTCCTCGCGCCATCCATGGGTGGATGCCTAGAAGTCCTACTTCTCCAGTATCTGAACAATCAACTTTGACTGCCAGTGCATCATCTCCACCAGCTCGAATTTCTTCAACGACCATTTCTGCAGGTTTCGAAGAGGTATTGTATGTCAACAATACATCATAGCCATCCTTTGCAAGACGTTTTGATGTCGCTGCACCGATGCCTCGGCCACCTCCGGTAATCAGGGCAACAGGGCGGGACATGGATGTCCCAATCGCCCAAACATCATCAAACCTCCATTTGGCGGGCATGTCTTGAATCGTAGGGTTTTCGCGGAATTCATTGACAAGATAAATCCGAATTCAGTTGAATAAAGTGGAACGAACGTTGATTCATTACAAATTTGGACAACTCGAATGTCGTTCCATTGAAGTCACCTTCTGCGATGAGTTGCCACGAGTTTGAGGTATTCTCAACCATTCCCCAATGCTCCCAAGTATAGATGCAGTCATCATTCAATCCATCCAATGACAGATTTACCGTATCGTTAAATTCACTAAATGCATTGGGTTGATCGGCATTTTCATCTACGTAACGGGAGAGTAATACACTTATTTTTGAACCGTTTTCAGATTTGCCAGCCAAGATATTAAATTCATTGGAATCGATAGACTCGGATGCAAAACCGCCTTCATTTTGTAATCGAATCGGTGTATTTGCCACCATCTCACCGTAGACGCTCCAGGTGATTCCAGGTGGTTTAATTTGCATGTTTTCATCCCAAAAGAAACTTCTTGCAGCGAAGAAATGTGCCATTTTTAGGGTATTGACTCCATGGGACGAATTTCCGGCGTTTCCTTCCCACAGATCATTGTAGATGGTCAATACGCTGGTCAAATAGGCTTGACTGGCAGGACTTTGGGCATACACTGGAATATTTCTATTCCATTCGGTAATGTAGACTGGAGTGTTTTCTGAATAGCCATATTGTGCTAAAAAGGCACCGAGTGATTCAGTTGGGTGGGTGAAGAAATACGTTGTTTGAGAGGGGTTAATGCGGTACAAGTGGGCATAAACAGCATCGATTGGTTCGTTATTTTGTTGAGCTAATTCTAAAAACCGCTCTGAAAAATCTCTGGTACTTTCTCCGATTGTGATCGCAGCAATAACCTCAATTTCATCTCCGAACTCATCGGTAACTGCTGTGTTAACTGCGTGATAGAGTTCATAATATTCATCCGCAGTACCATTCCACCAATCTGATAAATACGGTTCATTCCAAACTTCGACTGCGTCAAAACTATCAAAATAAAACCCTTCATTCCAACCTTCACGATAATGTTTCAAGACTTGGACTGCAGCTTGTGCGAATACAGTAAAATTATCCGGTGGGCTTCTCCAATCCGAACAATCTTCGTACGATGGGTATGCTTTGGGATAGCCGAGTCTCCAATAGACGCTCGTATGGGTTGTAGCCATGGTCGCTTGAACCCTCTGGTCAGTCTCTGAGAAATTATAATTCGACATGTTAAGGGGGTCATGTCCCTCATAAACCGGTACACCATTTTCATCAGCATGGACCCATATTCGATTCATATCTCCGGGGCCTTCACCATGAGTGCGAGATGATGGAATTTGCATTTTGTTGTATTCATCAGTGTAATTGGAGCCATACCAAATGTGTTGACAACCTTCAATTTCCCACTTTTTGAGAACCAATGGGCCGTTATTGACGCCATGTATTGGCGCAATTCGGCCGTATTCTTGATCGAAATGAATCGTCGCGGTTAGGTTTGCGGGGTCTATGTTCTGATATTCACATGAATCATCATCAATGTTCGCTTCAGGATTGTAATTGATTGCGCCCTCATCCAT
>CAJJCQ010000101.1 GCA_905182725.1 uncultured Candidatus Poseidoniales archaeon | reverse complement strand
AAATCCCTAAACGCTATGTCTTCGAAGACCTGAAAATCATTCCACAAAATTTCCGCCGTGACTTGCTCGTCATGGTTGCAGGAACCCATGACCCGAAAGCACAGATATTCCTCAATACAATCTTGCCTGTCAAAGTGTTCAACTTGTCCATTACGAAACCAGAACTTATTGATGCAACCCATGAGCGTATGCGTGAAGCATTCCATCCCGCTGGCGGTGCATGGAAACGAAGTGATATGCCACGAACCTCATTCGTGTTCCTCAATGCTGAGGAAGGATTGTCACCTGAACAGCAAAGTGAATCTGCAAGGAAAGAAGCAAAGGCAGCCCTCGGCGCCTACTGGAATGCTTTAGAAGGAACCATTGACCCCTCGAAAGTTGAAAATGCTGCTCAAAACGCCTTGATTGGAAACGTCGAAGAAGTAGCCCAACAGATTCTCGAACGGTTCCACCCTGAAGATCGGATCATGGCTTGGTTTGATTTCTTTAATCACGACTCTGACCGAGTCTGTAGAGATATGACTGCTTACATGAAGCTGGTTGTGCCTCGAGTCGAAGAACTACTTGAATCGAGGTGAACAGATGGCTATTCAACATGACACTCCTTCCGCTGTTGAACCAGGAAAGCCAGGAAGTTCCTTGTTTCCGGATTCACCACTCGGTGAAAAAGTCGAAGGAATCCCTACAGGCCGTGAAGTGGCATGGGAGCCTTTGGTTGATTACCGCAGAAACGGTGTATCAGAAACCACAATTCACGGCGCAATTGCATGGTCGCATGGTGATGAAGTGATACATTCCTTTGGTGGAAACGTGTTATGTTATGGTCGTTCGATGATGAAGCCATTTATGCTCAAGGCCTTTACTGAAGAATTGAAAGATACTTCTTGGGAACAAAAAGCAATTGCTGTTGCATCCCATAACGGTGATACAGAACACGTCGCTGCGGCTCAATCTCTTCTTTCAGAAGAAGAATGGCCCCTTATGCTCACGCCATTGGATGTTCCACTGATTCAATTTGGCCGACAAGTCCGTCGTCCTCGACGTTGGTTTCACACTTGTTCTGGAGAACATGCTGCAATTCTTCATGGATGCCGGAAGAAGGGATGGAATCGAGCAGGATACACATTACCAACGCACGAAGTCTTCGATGCATATATGGTCGAATTACGAACCTATCTTGGTAAAGATTGGAAACCATTGCGGATTGCAAAGGATGGATGTGGACTCCCTACAGTTTCCAATACGGTTGCAGAACTCGCACAAATTTATGCCGGTTTAGTTCGGGATAAGGACAACGATTGGATTTGGGAAGCAATGGTTCGAAGCCCAGACTTGGTTGGTGGTTTCAATCGACTTGATTCGACCGTTCTCAAGGCCGGTGGCGGCAAAGTCATTGCCAAAGAAGGGGCGGATGGACTGCTAGGACTTGCCATTGAACATCCAGATTATCCGAAAGGCTTGGGAATTGTTGTCAAAATTGCACATGGATGGAATTCACAAGCCATGTGGTATGTGGCTCGTGCCGTCTTAGGCGTCTTAGGAATTGATTTGAGAAATCCCTATCCTTTGCACCGGCAAAAAGCATTCATTGTCCCTGGTATCGTTCCTGAACACTATTTGCCTCAACTTGAAACACTACCAACATGGGATGAATGGGACCCTGACCAAGATCGTTGGTTGTATGATGTCGAGGTGTGAACATGCTTGACATCCAGAATTTCATCGATGGCTCATTTACTCATGCTCTTGATGGTCAAACCATTGAAGACTTCAATCCAGCAACTGCTCAATGCATTGCTACAATCCCTCGTTCACAATCTGCGGATGTTGAACTCGCCGTATCAGCAGCCCAATCTGCACAAGCTGCTTGGACCGCCCTGACATTGGAACAACGAGCAGTTTGGTTGGACCGAATCGCCGACGCTCTTGAGAATAAAACTGAGCAAATTGCACAAACAGAATCAATGGACACCGGCAAACCAATTGCCTTAGCCCGAAGAGTCGATGCTGCACGGTCAGTGAGTAATTTTCGGTTTTTCGCATCATTTGGCCGACAGCAAACTGAAATGACATTTGAAATGGATGATGCAATGAATTACGTTCATCGTTCACCAGTTGGAACAGTTGGCTTGATTACGCCTTGGAATCTTCCACTCTACCTGTTGACTTGGAAAGTTGCTCCTGCACTCCTCATGGGTAACACCATCGTCGCCAAACCAAGTGAAATCACCCCACTTACTGCTCACCTTTTGGCTGAAACTTTACTCGAACTTGAATTGCCAAAAGGCGTATTCAATCTCGTCCATGGATTGGGTCCAGAAGTTGGTCAATCGATTCTTGAGCATCCAAAAATCAAGGCGATCTCCTTCACAGGTGGTACTGAGACTGGAAGAATCGTTGCACGTACTGCTGCTCCAATGTTCAAGAAATTATCACTTGAATTAGGTGGTAAAAATGCGACAATTATATTGAAGGATGCTGAACTTGAGAACGCTGTAGATGGTGCAGTTCGTGCTGCATTTAGCAATTCGGGGCAAGTGTGCCTCTGTGGTTCTCGAATATTTATTGATGAAAGTATTGCAGATCAATTCACGGATAAATTTGTCGAGAAAGTCAATGCCATCCAAATCGGTGACCCGATGGATGAAAACACAGTGATGGGCTCGGTCATCTCACCTGAACATCTGTTGAAAGTCGAATCGTATATCGAATTAGCAATCAAAGAAGGCGGCACTGTATTGGCAGGTGGAACGCGTGAGATGACTGGATTTACTGGACCGCAAGGAATTGGTGCTTTTTTGCAACCGACCGTTGTCGGAGATCTACCCCCCACATCTCGCTGTGCGACTGAAGAAATATTTGGCCCGATGGTGACCCTGCATACATTTAGCACTGAAACTGAAGCACTGGAGATGGTCAATGCTTCTGAATACGGCCTTGCAGGTTCAGTGTGGACCAAGGATTTAGAGCGAGGAAGATCTTTTTCAGAACAAATTGATTCTGGAATAGTCTGGGTGAACACCTGGCTTCACAGAGATTTACGCACTCCCTTTGGTGGAGTAAAGAATTCGGGTGTCGGTCGAGAAGGAGGACAATGGTCCCTCGATTTCTTTTCCGAGATGACAAATGTTTGTGTGAAAAACGAAGAGTCGGTTTGACAAACATATCTTGAAAAGTAAGAGAGGTGATTTTGAATTATGGAAGTCTTGCCGTTATTTGTTTTACCGATGGTCTTAATGCCTGGCGAGGTCCAAGAATTACGGGTTTTTGAACCACGTTACCGGCAAATGCTTGACGATTGCTTGTTGGATGGGAAGAATTTTGGCTTGGTGATGAATGACTCTTTTGAACCAACTAACTCGTGGGATGGGCCTCGACAACATGGATGTGAAGTTGAAATATTGCATCACGAAACCAAAGGTAGCAATCACTTTATCCAAATTGTAGGACGTCGAAAATTCACCATTCGAAAAGTGATTGCTCCGGCATTACCACCGATGAATGATCCGATGTTTGAATCACATATCGAAGAGGATGGCCTGTTCCCCGACTTGCAGACACTCCTCGAATTAATTCCTGAAGGTGTCGGTCACTCAAAACTCTACATCAGTGGTGAAGTTGAATACCATCCTCACAATGACTCAACCTCAATAGAATTACAAGAGATTCTCAAAGATATCTTGAATCATGTACTGACGCGTATAGGTGCTCTCCTTCGAATAGAGGAAGATGTACTGGAACAATGGATCCAAGAACGGGTTGGCAATTCTGTTAATGAGAGCCCCTATTCAGCCTATACAGTCGCTGCCCTCGTCCTGAATGAATTGGAAGCAAAGCAACAAATCCTTGCCTGCGATACGATTGAAGAAGCCGTTGAAGAACTCGTCCATCATGTTTCGATGGTTGAAGAAGAAGAATAAGATTATCCGGCGAGGGTTTCAAAGCAAACATGACCGTCGCACTACCATGTCAGTTCACAGCGAAGCGCGGAAAATCACCACGCATACCCTTCAAGGCATGAAGCAAGCGGGTGAAAAAATCACCATGCTAACGGCGTATGATTATTCCTTAGCCAAACTTGTTGACCAAGCTGGCGTCGATGTTATTTTGGTTGGTGATTCGGCATCGAATGTGATGGCTGGACAAGTCACCACTGTTCCAATCACGCTTGAGCATATGATTTACCATGCACAATGTGTACAACGTGCTGTTGACCGAGCATTGATTGTGGTCGATATGCCGTTTGGAACCTATCAAGGGAATTCTGCAATTGCACTGGAATCTGCAATTCGAATCATGAAAGAATCTGAAGGTCATGCAGTGAAACTTGAAGGTGGTGCAGAAATCCTTCAATCTGTTGAACGTATCCTCACTGCTGGAATTCCCGTTATGGGCCACTTAGGACTGACGCCTCAATCGATTTACAAATTCGGAACCTATACGGTACGAGCCAAAGAAGACGATGAGGCTGAAAAGTTGATTGAAGACGCAAAATTGCTGGAGAAAGCCGGTTGCTTTGCCATCGTTCTTGAAAAGATACCACGCGAATTGGCATTGAAAGTGAGTCAAGCCCTCACCATTCCAACCATCGGTATTGGCGCAGGGCCTGATTGTGACGGTCAAGTCTTGGTCTTGCATGATTTACTCGGCATTACAATGGACTTCTCTCCACGCTTCCTTCGACGTTACCTCAATTTAGCTGAAGAAATCGACGGCGCAATCAAAAACTACTGCGAAGATGTCCGTTCAGGAGATTTCCCGAACGATGAAGAAAGTTACACTTCATGATTAGAATTGTGTGTAGACGAGCACACTGCCGGCAAAGGTTCCTAAATCGATTCCAAAGGCATGCCATAGGCCATATCGGAACGGTGGTAAATGGTGACGACCCCAATCGGTACTGATCCAAACCCAAACCAATAATGCACCGTAACCGCCACAAAAGATTCCTCCCCATCCCGAAAGCCAAATCATAGAAAATAAAAGCCCTAAAATCGAAAGGCCGAGTGTGTATTCTTTCCAACGTGAAGGTTCATCATCGAGAAGAAGACGGTATAACAACGGTGAGAGAAGAATACTGATGAAAAAGGCACCATGAACAGGGTTTGGCAAATTAATTGCCCCAACATGTGGCATGACGAATGCTTCCCAAATTCCTCCGAGGACGACACCGAGGAATGCAGGAGCGAGGATATGTTTGAAACCAGTCTCAAAATCCAATGCTCGAGTGAGGAAAGGTGCCTTGATTTCAATCTCAACCTCAGTATTTTCCTCGTCCATGACACTCCCAAGTTACGGACTTGTTTGAGGGTTCGGGCACGAACCGTTGTGAAGACGAATTCTCCGATGCCGATATAATCCCCCGATGCATCGGTTCATTCATGTCGAAGGGCGAAATTGTCGCAGGTTGTTTAGCCCCTCACCCACCTCACTTGGTCTATGCAGAGAATCCTCCGCAGAATGAGCCCATTGCCGAAGGTGGTTGGGAACAGTTGCGTTGGGGATATGAACGACTACGTGAATCTCTTGCTGATGTCGAATATGATGCCATAGTTCTGCTTTCGCCACACTGGCAAACCTACATCGGAACCCATTTCCTTGGACTTCCTAACTTCAAGAATCTCTCTGTCGATCCTGTGTTTCCAAACTTGTTCCGCTACCACTATGACCTCGACATTGATGTCGAACTCGCACAACAAATCCACGACCGTGCTGCTGATGCTGGCTTGGCTGTTACAATGATGAAAAACCCTGACTTCCGCGTCGATTATGGTGCAATCACCACTGGACACATGTTCAACCCATCTTGGGATAAGCCCTTAGTGGTCATTTCGAGCAATCGCTCCCGAGACTATTACTCGGTTGAAGTGATGCAAGAAATGATGATTGAATTAGGACGCGTCACCCGTGAGGCAATTCTTGCAAGTGGGAAGAAAGTCGTCGTCATTGCAAGTAATTCCCTCTCACACCGCCACTTCACAACAGAATCTGCAATACCTGAGGACATGAGTAAAGAACACATTACCAGTCATGCAATGCATTTGTGGGACATGCGCATGATTGAATATTTCCGTACAGGTCAAGCGCAACGAATTCTCGATGAAATGCCAGAATTTACTGAACAAGCCATCGCAGAAAGTGATGGAGGAGGACTTTCATGGCTTCTTTCAACCCTTGATATTCCAACCTATCCAGGAATTCTTCATGGCTATGGAACCATTATCGGGACAGGAAACGCCATTGTTGAATGGCCTGCTCGAAACCACAAGGAGGCGAGTGAATGAGCGATGGTGAATTAATCGGCTCGTATATCGTTCCTGTCCACCCTCATACGGTGTTAGCCCCGGAACAAAATGAAGGATGGGGACGATTACGCGCAGCCTATGATGCTGCTGCACAGCGTATCAAGGAAAGTGAAGCAGACCTTCTGATCATCTATTCAACCACTTGGCCCAGTATTATTGGACACCAAATCATCGCAGACCCAAATCCAGAATGGGTCATGGTCGACCATGATTTCCACGAATTGGGTTCGATTCCTTATTCGTTTAATATTGACGAGAAGTTTGCTCACGCTTGGAATGAAGCAAACGAAAAGCGTGGCCTCAAAAGTCGAACAGTTGCTTACCACGGATTCCCAATTGATGTCGGCTCTGTTGTCGCGTTAAAACTCTTGAATCCCGATAATGCGATTCCTGCTGTCATCGTGTCTTCGAATGTCTATGCAAATCGCGCTGAAACAACCGTTCTTGCAAAAGCCTGCATGGATGTTGTCAAAGCAACCGGAAGAAAGGCAATTGCAATCACTGCAATGTCCCTTTCAAATCGAATGTTTACCAAGCCGATTGAACCAAAGGATGACCGAATTCATTCTCTCAAAGATGATGAATGGAATAGAAAGATTCTCGAATTATTAGGCGAAGGACGACTTGAAGATGTTGGTCAACTCTCACGTACGATTCATCGACAAATCCGAGTCAATAAAGTCGTAGCATTCAAACCAATGTGGTGGCTTTCGGGAATGAATTCAAATCGAAACAACTTGACTGGCGAAGTACTTGCCTATGAAGCACTGCATGGTGCTGGAGGAGCGGTTGTCCATCTTGACCCGACTCCATCAGGTACAGGTGACATCGAATACGATGAAGATGACGTTGAATATTTTGCAGGTGAACGGAATGTATTGGATGGCGACCAGTTCGAAACTCAAGACATTGAATCTTTGAAGGTCGAGGTACCTCTCGGAAAACCACAGAAAAATGGTCCGGCTTTATGGGAGCCAACTGAAAGTAAAGATTCAGTCAACAGTGAGGCTGCTCCAAAACCAGTCGGAGCTTATCCCCATGCTCGACGTGTTGGAGACTTACTCTATCTCTCAGGTGTAGGCCCACGTCAACCGGGAACCAATGCAATACCAGGTGGGCCAATTCATGATGGAGATGGAAAACCACTCAATTATGACATTAAAGCACAAACTCAAGCGGTCGTGGACAACATTACACGGATTCTTGAAGAAGCGGGAGGAACAATCAACGATGTTCTCGATGTAACTTCTTTCCTCGTCGATATGGATCGAGACTTTCAAGGCTACAATGAAGTCTGGGCAGAAACCCTTGGTCAAGTAGGACCGACACGAACCACACTGGCCATTCGTGCCCTCCCTACACCGATTGCTGTTGAAATGAAGGTCATCGCCAAAGCGCCGAAGACTGAGTAAGTTTCCGCTTTCCGGAACTTCGCATCGGAAATACGCTACAAACCTATATGATACGGCGGTTTACCCTCCAATACTACTAGAATACTAGTACTTTTTCGGTGATTAAATGAATTTGAAAAGCACAGCAGGGAAACTCATTCATGGTGATGTTCGAGGAGTAATGGATGACATTTCCAAAACGATTGAACGAACCATTGGGCTTTCCGGTATCGTCATTATATCATTGTCCTCAATGCTTGGTTCTGGTCTTTTTGTCATGCCTGCTTTTGCAGCACAAATGATGGGTCCTGGGATCTGGTTGGCATTCTTACTGGCAGCCACAGTAGTGCTCCCTGGGGCGCTCTCTAAATCCGAACTCGCTTCTGCCATGCCATCGAGTGGCGGCTCCTATGTCTACCTTGAACGAACCTATGGCCCATTGTTTGGAACCATCAGCGGACTTGGTTTATGGGCCTCATTCCTTCTCAAAGCATCCTTTGCCTTGATCGGATTCTCGGCCTATATGTATGCACTCACAACCTACTTCGAATTTGAACTTACCAAAAACAATCTTCAGTGGATTTCGGTTGGCGCTCTTATTCTCATCACCGTCGTGAACATTTTCGGTGTCAAAAAGGTGAAAGCCATCCAAACACCAATCCTTGCCGTCACTATGCTCTTGTTGGGGATTATCTGTATTGTTGCGTTATTCGACCCCGCCACTGACTTTTCACGACCGATTAACGGTGGCAACGGTGCTTTTGACCAGTCGATAGCCACAGTTGCAGAAACTGCGGCATTTGTATTCGTGGCTTATGCAGGTGTCACGAAAGTGGCGGCGATTGGCGGTGAAGTGAAAGATCCGGGCCGTAATCTCCCACTTGGAATTATGATTTCATTGCTCATTGCCACCATCCTCTACTGTGTGGTTACCTTTGTGATGATGGCTGCACTCCCTGATATGTGGTACATTCAGAACGGTGAACCAATCGAAGACCCAGTGTATTATTTTGTCAAAGTCATTGCGGGATCTAAGGTCGGCGCACTTGCAGCTGCATTGGCGGTGTTAACGATGATATCAATGGCGCTCGCTGGTATTTTGGCAGCATCACGGTTCTTGTTTGCCATGGCACGTGACAACCTCCTCCCTCAGTCTCTCGAAACGGTGAACGCAAAATATGAAACTCCACATTGGCCAATTATTATTACTGGATTAGCCATGCTTCTCGCCATACTTTTCTTACCCGTGAAAGATGTTGCGAAATTAGCCTCAGGTTTCAAAATCATGGTGTTCATGATGATTAATTCCTGTGTACTTATACTTCGACGCTCGCCTCAAGCACAAACATGGTACAAACCGGTATACAAATCCCACTTATATCCGTGGATTCAGATTTGGGGCATCGTTGCCGGTATGGTGCTGATTTACCTCATGGGAAGTAAAGCATTCATTGGAGCTGGAGCCGCAGTTAGTCTTGGAACAATAACCTACTATGGCTATGGAAGAAAGCACAGCCAAATTCGTACGACTCCATTCCAAAGCCTCAGGAGACAATTCTCTAATCCAACAGAAGCTGAACACAAACTCCGACTGGCTGCGTTCAAGGCTGCAGACCTTGGTCGAAAGAATCACCTTACAATACCGGAGTTCATCAACGCCCTCAAGGCCCTTGACTTCAATTATTCAAATGATGAATACCGCGACATCTTCCACAAATCGGATGCAGATGAAAATGGAGTGATCGATATTGACGAGTTCATCACGACCTTTGAAAATGATTTCCATGAAGAAGGATGATCAATTCCAAAAGGGCCTGAGCAGAAAACTTAGACGTTGCAATGGCATCAAAAGTTCGCTTATGATAAGCGAAAAAAAAGAATGCCCTTGCCAGCAAACAACAATTGGGAAGAGCCACAAGGTTTGCATCAAGTCATCTGAATCAAGGAGAGGCGTTGAGTCCGACACACTACTCGCCTCGAGTCCAAGAACCATCAGTACCTACATCCCAGTACTGTACTTCACTGCTGACATCAACATACCAGCCACTTGAGCCTTGTTCGGTCCCTGGAGCGGCTTGCATGACGCCAACTTCTGACGCCTGTTGAGCGAGAGTTGCTCGAAGTTCATCGGTTAGAATGCCCGAAGATGCATCGGTTCCACCCTCATTCGATGAAAGAGTTTCGTTTTGGAGTCCCTCTTCTATGGATTCGTCTTGAGTCTCATCTTCAGATTCGTAATCATACTCGTCTTCATCTTCAAACGCATCTTCAACCCAATCCTCATCTTGTTGATTCGCTCGGCGAACGAGCACAACTAAAGTGACAAGAATGAGTGCTAGCAAAAAGATTCCAAGACCCATGGCTGTGTTGGTCGAACCGACTGCCCCTCCAAGAAGAACAGCCTCAACATCAAAGTAATTTTGTGAGATGAGCCCGTTCCAAAGAACGTTACAAGATCGGTCATTCCCTGAAGTCGACACATCCAATTCCCACGTATCGGAAGTCACATATTTAGCCGAACCAGAAGTGCAACTTACAGTCGTATTTTCAGCATCGACCGTAACGATGTTGTCAAAGACATCAACGCCTTGAACCCGAAGAAGAACCGTGTCTCCTTGGGCGATACTTTGGTCTTCAATAGAAAACACAAGCCTTACTGCATCCCCAGGTTCAACGATCAGTGGGATACTGTGCATTGCTCCATCTTGAACGAGTTGAAGGGTATAGGTACCTGCAGTTTGACCAATCACCTCCCAGTAACCATTTCCAGATGATGACGCTTGTAGTGTACCGAATTGAGCCTCCAATGTCGTTGTGACATTGGTTGAAGGTGCAAGATTTCCATGCGCATCAATCGATTGAATGAACAGTTCACTCGCAACTCCAGCTTGAACAGTTAGACCGTCTTCAACATCAGTAATCAAGTTTCGAGCCTCACCCGCAACGACCGTTAAGCGAATCGTTGCGAAGACTCCGTCGGCATTTGCTCTGATTTCATGCCCTCCGACTTCAGTTGGAATCCAGTGAAGGCCGGAAAGAAGAATATCGACGGTTGCATCTGAGCCGTCGACTGTCCAATTTAATCCAATTTGTTCGAGAGAATTCGAATAACCATCAAAAAAGAGTGGGTCAAGAGACAAGGCAGTATCGGACGGCAAAATATCGCCTTCTCCGTTTATTTGGATAAAGGCCAATCGACCAGGTTGTGACTGCATTTGAAAGACTGATTCAAAGCGAGTGTCTGTCGTTAAGTCGAACCATGAACCTTCAATCCTCCATGTCAGCACTTGTTGTGGAGTGATTGTTGCATAACCATCGTATGCAATGAATTGAGAATCGTTTCCGCTCACCATCGATAAGGAGCCATTGACCATCCATTGATTGCCGACAACATCAATTGCAGTGAATATGACTGAACTCTGTTCTCCAGCGACTAAGGTCGATGGTGTAAGTTGAAGAGAGGTGTCGATCGCTTGACCGTGAACCACTTCAACATCAAGCGTTGAAATCACACCATCATCGACAACGCGAAGTTGATGCATACCCATTGCACCAGGTGTCCAGTAGACTGCATTATTCTGAGTAGCCAATCCTCCACTGGTGACGGTGAAGTTCTCCAATAGTGGTGTAATTGTACCAGTATATCCCTGTGAATCAGTGCGCATTGCTGCAAGTTCATACGAGGTCCCTGCGGTGAATTTTGTATCTTCTGACAGGACCACAATTTGTGAAAGTGCTGCATCAGCAGGTACGACTCGAATCATACCTGAGCCGGTAATATTTCCAGCAGCCACGCTAATGTTCCAGTATCCCGGATGAGAACCTGTGAACCAACCCGATGGAATAATGCTACCATTTTCAACAGTCCAAATACGATTACCTGCTTCAGTGATGTTCATTTCAAAGCCATTGATATCGAGAAGTTGTGGGATGATGAAGAGAGAGTGACCACTTCGAACTTGCAAGCCTTCATCAAAAACAAATTCATACGGAGTTCCTGCCGTGACGACGATTGTTGCTGTATGCTCCATCTGATGCAGACGAGCACGGAGATTGTACGTGCCTACGTCCTGAGGCGTCCATGAAGGAGTTCCTACTCCAACATACACTCCGTCAACAGTCCATACGACATTCTGTGCCGATTGAGGATTATTACGCGCATCAAGAAGATTTGACGAAAGAGAAACTGGAACCAATGCATGGGCGTTCAAACTTGTAATCTCAAGAGATTGACCAACACCTGAAGTGACCGTAATATTGAGTGAACCAACCAAACCATTGTGAGATGCTTCAATCGTAATGATTCCTGAACTCCATGGATAAAACATTCCATCAGAAGAAATTGAACCATTTGAACAACTCCAAGACACTTCACCGGTTGCAAGGTTATTGACAGAATCATACAATTCGGCAGTGAACATCGCGACTTCATCGGACGAAAGTGTGGTCATCTCGGCAACCACTTCCACTCGAACGGGTGTTCCAGCCCGAGCAAGAACTTGCGCTTCATCCAATGAAGAATTCGTTACTGCTGGATTGATTCCCTGGAACGTAAACAGCACAATACAAAGCATGCTAAGCATGCATGTTCGGAAATTGTTAACGGTTCGCATAAGATCACATTGACTTTCAACATTTATCAAAGATATGGAGGATTAATCCGTCCATTCGCCCCATTCGCTTTCGCCTTCTTGACGGAAATACCAGACTTCGTTTTCATCTTGAGCCCATTCGGTACCATCGTCATCAACACGATGCTCAACTTGCCAAGAAGTGTCTTCACTCACTGGCTCAATTACTGGAACTGCTTTCATCTCCGGTGCGGGACCGCTTGGCCCCCGTGCCGTACCAGGCGCAGGACCGCTCGGTCCGGGTGTTGGACCAGAAGGAGCATTATCATCACCGTATTCTTCTTGATCATCATCATCGTACTCGGAGTCTCCACCGCGTAATGTTGCAACAAGTAACCCGATGATGACAAGACTCACAATAGCGATGAGAACCGCACCAACGTAGTAAAGAGCGCCTCCTGCCTTGAAGAAACCACCGATGTTTCCTGTCACTTCAATTGTACGTTCTTCGGAAACCTTTCCAGCAGTGATTGTGACGGTTTGAGATCCATCATCAAGAGTGATGATGTTCCATACCCCTTGCCCTTGATTCAATACTTCTGCACGTCCTGTTGAATCGACATTTGCACTCGATGGTATTGGAATCGGGTTGAGATATTTGTCGAATGCTTTGACAGTAACTGTGAAATTACCCAATTGGTCGATGGACTCCGAAGAGAGTTCGATGGTGAGTGAATCAACAACATACAGTGGGTCAACAGAGATATTTGCAAAACTCTCTGCGTTTCCGGCTGAGAAGTCCAAAGTGTGCGCTCCGGCAAGAGTTGCAGTATAGATGTAGGTCCCTTCATCTTCGTCTGCAGTAATATTCTCAACGCGGATGCCATTTTCAGACCATTCAACAAGTTGTGGGAATGTGTTTCCATCAGTGTCTTGTCCAGTAACAATCATGGTAATTTCACCGCCAGCTGTTTGTGCAGTAGTGTCAAGTTCAGCAAAGACAAGAACAGCTTCACCGTGATGAACAATCATTGTTACAACGTCACTGACATTGTATCCAGCATCGTTGATGGCTGAAGCTGAAATACTCCAGTTACCGACAAGTGAAGCATCCCATCGCATATTGTCATTGACAAGAGAATCTGTAATGATTTCAAACTCACCCGAATCGAGGTTGGTCAAATACCAGACCAAAAGAGTTGGATCAATCGGGTTTGTATCGAGGTCTGAAAGTTCTACTGAGAAGTCAATATATTCGTCCGCAGTCATATCAAAGGCCGTGTTTGCAGTACCGGCTGAATCTGTAACGGTCAACAGAACTGAATTCAAATCACCATGGGATACAGTCACATTGATACCAACTTCGTGAAGATAGAAACCATCGTCATATGTGGCTGTAATCAAATAAGGTTCGGTAGAAGCCAGGTATGGAACGAAGGTTGTTTCATCTCCAAGCAGTTGCTCAAGAGCTGATTGTGAACTCCATTCCGAATGGGTGATGGTCCAGTTCGCTGATACTGTCCAGCGGTTATCTTTCTGATCGTATGCTTTGATTTTGATATCAAGAAGGTCATCAGCGGTAATATCAAACGATTCCCAAGTTGAAACATTATTATCAACAATGAGAATCAAAGAAACAATGGCTCCTTCTTGAACCGTAATGGTGATTTGAGAATAAATGGTCTCATAGTACGCTTCGATTACTTTGGCACCACGTGAGGTTGGAGTCCATGTTGCGGGCGCTCCTACCATCAATTGTCCATCTTGAATCTGAACCCAGTTTTCACTTGGCAAAAGAACTGCCAATCTGTTTCCACGGATATCAATACGAGTCGTGTTGATCCAAACATGCTCATCAGCAGTAATCGAAGTGGTCGAGGCATCAAGTTCTAAACTCGCCATTTCTCCATGTCCAACGGTTAGCATCAAAGAACCAGCGGCACCAGATGTTGAGGTGAGATTCAAATGCCAAACTCCAACTTGGTCTGGGAAGTATTCATTTGAAGTTTCACTGTAGTTTCCATTGGTCTTTGTCCAAGTGAGGTCACCTGCTTCGGAAACATCTGTTATTTCATTCCCAAATTGGTCGAACAATGTATGGGAGACTGCACACCAAATTCCTGCAGGAACGGTACCTTGACAACCATCCAATACAAAGTAGGACGGAACACCGGTCTCAACCGTAATTGAAACAACGGTTGTTTGTGTGGCACCTGCCAAATCGACCCATGACACCTGAACGGTTTGAACTCCGCTGGCATAAGGAATGAACAAGCCTTCAGTGAACACAGCCATACTACCGTTACTTGGTAGATAGGTGATTGATTGTCCAGGAACAGTATTACCATGTTGGTCAACAACATAGGCAGTGATTTGTAGAGTATCATCTGCTGAAAGAGTGGTTGATTCTGGCATTACGGTTAACGAAACCGGAGCACCTGGAGTAACCGTCACTATTTCTGAAGTACAAATGATGCCAAAGCATGCGGTAACGGTCTGTTGACCTGATGCATAGGGGGTAAAGACTCCAGCCTGAGAAATACTTCCATTGCTTGCACTCCAAAGAATTGGTGCGTTAATAGGCAGTGTCAGATGATCATAGGCGACATAAGAAAAGGTCACAGAAGTATCTGCATCGGTTGTAGGAGCGGTTGGACTTAAATTGATTGAAGTCACATTGGTATGGTTCAATAGAATCTGTGGACGGTAACTCTCGAAGCCATTTTCACTGGACATAAAGTTTGCAAGTAAACTACCTCGGTTTGGAGTTGCCAGAATAATCCAAGCATTGTTGTTATCAATTAACATTCCATCGACGCCAATATCAAACCAAATCCATCGGTTGTCACTCATATCAGTTTCAACAAAAGTGGAAATTGGTGTTGCATCGTAATCGGAACCTGCTTGCATTCCTGGTGCGCCCCATGCACCTGTAGAGGCACTTGATGAAGCATTCCAAGTGGAAGATGATTGTGCCCAGTTTCCATTGAGAACTCGATGGACACTGAATGACATTTCATTCGCCCCACCCGTAGCGACCCATGAATCGAGGTAAAGTCCAAGACTCGCCGAATGAATATTTGCATAGGCTGGAAGAGGGATTTGACCGTTATCTAATGCAAGAGTGAGACGGGATTGCATTCCAGCATTCGCGCCCGAATACGTTCCTAATTCTACAAGGTCTGAATCTCCATAATTGGTTGAAGGTGTAGCTTCGCTGAGGTGGGTGTCACGGATATTGGTGTGCCCGTATTGAATCACCTCATTACCGGTTTGGAATGTATAGGTGTAGGTCAAATCATTGTTATCGGTATGGTGTGGGTCACCAATAGCAAAACTCCAACGTGAAGAGGAAGGTCCTGGAATCGATTGGTTAACACCTTGTACCCACCAAGTGAACACTTCTCCTGTCGTGAGAGAGTCCGCAAATCGGAAGGTCGTCCCACTGATCTCACCTGCTTCCCAAGAGTTGAATTTGTAGACACCTGTTTCATTTGCAATCGTTACGACATATCCATTTGCACCTGTTACTGGCGACCATGAAAGAACTGGCTTGTCATCTGGTTGCAAAGTTGAGGCACTTAGATTGTACATCACTTGCCCGTCTTGAGGCGATGTCAAAACCGGTTGGGCCGGAGGTTGAATTCCATTGACGTTGTCGACATACTGTAAGACCAATCGTGGGCGCAATGTTTCAGTGCTCACTTCCGAGGAAGCAAAAGCATGATTTGTCGCAGGCGTACCAACGGACTTCAATAAAATCGTCATTGTAAGGTTTCCATTGGCCACATTATCTTGAGCAAGACTGGTAAGGTCCCATTCGACCCACCCTGAGGCAGGAGAAAGGGTAAGCGTCGAACGTGTGATTTCACTTGTTTGGCAAGCCACATTCGAATTCCAAGTCACAGATGATTCTGAGAATGGTGCGCAGGCATGAGCGGAAATGGTAGTGGAAGTTGTTCCAGTCACTCCGGTACGATACAATCCGAGGAGCATCGAGGTTGGAGTCATAGTTGACGGCCAAGGCATTGAATTCAAGTCATATTCGAGATAAATTTGACTTTCTCCAGTACCGGACGCAGAAGTTCCGAGATTCAGTTGAGTTGATGATCCAAGATTGCCAGTTGCTGAAGAAGATATTTCAGCATCAGGGACTCGAGGGAGGAGTCCGGTTTGGGTGAAAACCGAACCACGACTGAGGGGCACAGTATAATTTCCGAAACCGTCTCCAAATCCTTGATCTTCAGGGATTCGGAACTTATTGACATTCGACCAGTGCCCGATTCGACCATCTTGGTCACCACGAACTCGCCAATATTGCCATTCATCGCCCTTTGACGATTCTGTGCGTGTAATGGTAAGGTTGAGGGCATCCCAAGTCGTGTTGGTAATGTTTCCTGCATCAATTTCTCCAGTATCTGCACATTCAAGATCTGCAATCATACGAGGTCCGCTTGCAGCACATACAACCCATTGCGTTTGGTTAGTAGAAGCACTTGACCAGTTGGTGCTGAACATATCAGCCCCACTTGGACTTGGTGCGGAAAGATTCCAAAGCGTAGAACCGTCAACTGGCCCAATGTTCGTTGGACTCAAAGGTGACCATGGTGAAGTAAGTTCATACGTCATTGTCAATTTTGGCCGGTCGGAGATACCAGTATATTCACTGCTTGCGAAGTAATACGTACCATCAACAGTGCCGTCGATTTCTTCAGGCTGAATGAGAATGTTCAAACTTTCTTGCCCTCGCTCGATGGCATGCTGAAGCATTGAAGTGATGTTAATTTCAAAGACGTCGGTTGCATTGATCCAAAATCCATTCGTTTCAGGAATTTGAGAATCTGCAGAATGGTATGCACCTGTTCCAGCCCATGATGTTGTGTTGTTTCCAGGATGAGCCCAGTTTGAGGCTTCGTCCCATCCGGTGATCATTTCTGAAACAGTAACGAAAATTTCGTCAGAACCAGCAACGACGGTGAGTTCCAATGTTGCATTGTTCACTTCATAGGAAGTTGGAAGAGGGAGAGTTGAAAAGTCAATTTCAATCAAACTCGAGGAACGAAGAATGCTGTTGCTCGAACTTTGTCCAACTGCAAGATATCCTGTACTTCCTTGATTAGCAAGTGTGTTTCCACCATCCAAAAAGGTATCTTGGGTAATGAGTGGATAGTTTTGTGACTCAACAATGGTACCTTCTTGAAGCGAAACCCAAGCATGAGCTGAATCTATTTCTCCAGAGTCTGTATCAGGGATATGGAATATTGTCGAAACACTTTGTGGGCCAATCATTCCTGCCTGAACAGCTTGTACGGTCCAACGGATTGTTTGAGCGTGGTTAATCTGCGAAGATGGAGTAAAGGTGAGGTTCAGAATGTCAAACAAGCTCGGGTCATCACGTGAATCGTATGTGTAACGGCCAGCCATGTCATCATCAGCATCTGAAAAGATGTGAATTCGCCAAGCATCGACTGAATTTGGGGATGAATGAGACCAACTGAATTCAGGACTTGCATCTGGTAATAATGCATGCGAGTTCAAGTCCCATGTAAGTGAATTATTTGCTGGACCAGTATTGACACCGGTAGTAGTAGGTACTGGACTGGTGCCATTGGACCAAGTCAAGTTCAGCCATGGGTGTTGAGACGAAAGGCCTTCAGTTGAAGTAAAAGTGATTACATTCGGGCCGTTTGAATAGGCCGTAATATCATTGGAAGCATACAATGCTAACGAAAGGGTCGAAGAACCTGAATCGAGCGTTGCTTGAACAGCTTCACTCACATCCCAAGTCATCCAGCCAGCGCTGACCGAATCTTGCAAATCAACGTAGGCACCAAGGTCAACACCAAGATCACGCCCTCCGAGTTGTGACCAATTATTGGTTCCATCATACGTTGAACCATTTGCATCTGTAGTCCAATTCTGATAGACTGGACGGACAGCAATAGGCTCTCCAGTGGAGGAGGAAAACTCTGAGTAGAGATTAATTTGAGCAGAAGTAACTCGAGCATTCACTGGTTGTGGGATGGAGTCCAGAGGAATTCGAATGAGCGAAATTGCTTGTCGATTGTACGCAACTGCACCGACTTTCATTTGTGATGAAGCATTGTAGGTATTCGAAGCACCAGCACCGGATTCAATCACATATGTATCAACGAAATTCGGGAGGTTTAAACTTGGCATTGCTTCTCTGTGATGAAGTTCTACCGAAGCACATGAACCATCTGAACATGTTTGCCAAGTCGTCAAATTAGGTATCGTAAAGGAAAAGGAATTCGACCAATTACCAATTTGATTGGTCGAAGAAATAGCACGAACTCTCCAATACCATGTCGCACCGTCATCCAAATCAGAAGTAGGCGTGTAAGAAAGATTCAGCGCATCAAATCCGCCATCGTTCCATGAGGTCTTGGTTTGAAGATCCGTTGAATCAAAGGTTGGCGAAGTGTCGAGTTGGACAGCCCAACCACCAACAGCAAGATTACTTCCAAACGACCACGTGAGCGAAGGCCGTTTCTCTGGAGTTTGGTCAACACCAGTTCCCATTGACCAAGAACCATTGAGAGGAGTCAAAGGCATTGGATCCAGTGGTACAACGTTTGAACCTGGCACATAAACGAAAGTCAATTCGGGCTTTTGTGCATCCTGAGAGAAGCCAGGATATAATTGGACTTCACGGCTTTGGCCGCTACCAGCACCCAGAATACCGATGAGGAAATCGACACTACGGTTTTCACGCATTGCATTTTGAACACCTAAAGTGACGTTCCAATCGATTCGGTCACCGCTCACATACGAAGTGTTTAGTTGAACGGAATCAAGCAAAGAAGAACGTTCCCAACCTTTCGCCCCAGACATTCCCCAACTGTTTGTACCATCATAGGTCGCCCAAGTGGCGCCCTCATCAGTCCAATTATGTTGGCGACTTTCCCAAACGGCTACATTCGGTGAATTCGAAGGAGAACTTCCGATCATCATCGAGAGATGAGCAGATTCAACTGCGTAACCAACCGGTAAAAGGTTGGAACGCAAGTTACAACTCAAAAGGCCAACGGCTTCGATCGGATACGTGTTGTAGGCAATCTGAAGTTTCGATTCAGCATTGTAATTTTGTGAAGGCGTTCCACTGTCGACATAGGTGTCAAGACATTCAGGGTAAAGACCATCGCTGGTCCCATTTCCATGCTTCATTCGGAATTCATATCGGTCAGCGCCGAGCCAGGTACTTTCAAGTGAACTTACAAGGAAACTCGATGTCGACCACGGTCCATATCGGCCGTCTGAATCGAGATTTGCCATTCTCCAAAAGTACATGTTTCCTGCTGTTAAAGCAAGGTTCCCAGTCATGTTGAGAATCCCATCAGAAGGTGCAAAGTCGCTATCTGAAACTGTGTTTGAAACTAAAACAAGGTTACGGAATTGTTCATCTGTTGCAAGTTGAAGAACCATATCATACGAGAAGGTGGTTGGGTTCCATGAAATTGAAGGCGTTAAGTTCGCAGTGAAGTTATGACCAGTTTGATTCCAAACTGCCTCTCCAGGGAGAGGAGCTGTTAGAGTTATGTTCGATAAAGGAGAAGATGGACCCCAAGCATAGGTAATCGAAACTGCAGGTTTCTTTGCATCATCAACGACATCGGATGAATAGAAGACGGTGCTCTTCGTACCTATAGTCGAGTATGCTTCGTTTTGCCCACGTGCTGTAATCATGAAATCAGCACTGGCGGTCGAGCCACTCTCGACCCAAGTTTGCAGAACATCAGTAAATTCAAAACTAAACTTCGAACTGATTTGTGAACCATTGATTCCCGTGTCAGATGCCGTCGATGAAAAGTCTCGTCCACCGTCAGACCAACCGTTTGAGTTTGAACCTCTATTCCAAGTCACTTCACTTTCTACCCACTGATTTGGAGTCATTTCGTGCATGGAAAGTAGGGCGTTATTGGATGAGGAGTCGCGAGATAAATTCACTTGTGCATCAAGAATTGTTGCATTCGAGGGAAGACCAAGCAAACCAAGATTGAAACGAAGATGAATAAGTGATTCTTTGTTTGATGTAACACTGGTTTCCATGACATCGACAGAGCCATATTTTGTATTCTTACTCAATTGATTCGAATAGGAGTCTTCAATGAAGGAGTTCGCTAAACCGAGATCATCTATGTCGACTTCGATACTTGCCGTTCCATCTCCGTTATCGGTCACATCATGTGCAGGCAATAGGAAATCATGGGTTGCTGACCAATCGCTCAATGTGTCTGTGGAGTCAATACTTCGGACCCGGTAATAGACATGAGTTCCATTCGAAAATTGTTCGGTTGCTGGAACAGAGTAAGTTCCGCCGGTTGTAGTGGTCGTGAATGCATTCCAGAGTGTGGAATAATGCCATTCAAGGTCGGTATCGATTTTGAATTCAGAATCGAGGGAGAGTTGGTATTCAACATGGTCTCCAATCAATGAATTATACGAAAGGGTAGGTGTTGTATCGGCAGTCAAAACCAAATCGCCACTCATCAATGGCATACCATCAATTGCGAAATCCGAAGTAACTGAACCACCGTTACCTGCAGCAGGGGCTGAGGTCACAAGAATCAGTTCAGGACGATTAAGGGGGTTCGTGGATTCAGAGAGAGAACAATCGTATTGTGAACCGAGACCCGAAAGAAGAATATTCACTGATGATTGATTCGTTGAAGCCGCATCTTGTGCGATTGCTGTGACATTGATGGCAAATGTTCCACTGGATGTAGAACGGAATGGAGGCTCCCAAACGCCACGGTCAGTGGAGCCATCAGCGCCAGCTGAACTCCAAGCAACGCCAGTTTCGGATTGAGCCCAAGTAGCGGTTGTAGAATTCCATGACGATGGAGTTGTTGCATAAATTGAAAGATCTGGAGATGCCAGTGAATCCTCAACACAAACGAGATTCAATGTCGCAGAGTGAATTGAAACCGATGAGGTGTAATTCAACGGGAATTCCAATAAAAGTCGGCTGTCAAATCCTGTATCAGAGATTCCGAGGAGTCCGGCTCCACTTTGATTATAATTTGTAGTCGGGTTGAACTCATCAAGAGCGGTGTCAGTCAAAGCAGAAACGGTTGAAGTCACCAGAGAAACGTGATGCTGCTCGGCAAGTTCTCCATCGTAATCCACTGCCTGTGGCAATAATAAATCTGCAAATAAGAACATCAAAACAAGGAAGATGGTCAAAGTGGTCCGACGGGGGGTAGTCTCGCGTAGCATGGGCCTCAATGCGTTCAAGCCCTGCGCCATATACTGTCTTTTCCCTTCTCAGTCATGAATCTCAATCTGAGATTCGGAAAATCGTTGTCAAACTGAAATCTCCTGGAGATTTTTCTTCGATTGAAAGGAGAATGTTCAAGGAGGCTCGCCAACGACATCCGCCCATGAGCGAACTTTGGGTTGAAAGGCACCGCCCACAGTCGGTCAATCAAATACGTGGTCAAGCAGCAGTTGTGCAGCGTTTGACAATCTATTCTGAAAAGAAAGAGTTTCCTCATTTACTGTTTGCCGGCCCGCCTGGGACAGGCAAAACAACTGCTGCAATGGCCTTGACCAAGGACGTGTTTGGAGAAGAATACCGCAGGAATCTACTCGAGATGAACGCATCTGATGAACGGAAATTGGAGAGTATACGTACCAAAGTCAAGCAATTCGCCCGAACTGCTCCGTATGGCAGTGCTTCATTCAAGATTATTTTCCTCGATGAAGCCGACGCTCTGACCAATGATGCACAAGGGGCCCTGCGCCGAATCATGGAGCAATATGCCGAAACATGCAGATTTATTTTATCCTGTAATTATTCTTCTAAAATTATTGAACCGATCCAATCACGATGCGCAGTGTTCCGTTTCCGACCACTCGCTGATACAGATGTGAATGCTCAAATTCATTACGTCGCCAAAGAAGAAGGAGTGGAGTTAGCGGTAGATGCTGGAGAGGCATTGACTCGAATATCACAAGGCGACCTAAGAAAAGCAATCACTGGACTTCAAGTGGCAGCAGCATTGGACATGAAAGTAACTCGCGAACTCATTTACGAAACTTCAGCGACTGCACCTCCGGAAGCATTGCATCAATTCCTCATGGCCTGTCGAGACGATGGATTTCATGCAGCACGGCGACGGTTGAGAGAATTATTAGACAAGTATGGTCTTGCGGGAACTGATTTCGTAAATCAATTACATCGTGAACTGTACACTGCCGACTTCCTTACCGAAGACGCCAAACTCGACATGACCGAATGGATGGCAGAAGTCGATTATCGCTTGGTTGAAGGCGGTGGAGAGCAAATACAATTGGATGCACTCACCGCACGTCTTGTGATTCACTTGCGAACTTAACTTCACTTTCACTTTCACCCAAAGGGCGTTGGAAAAGAACTCCTTGCTGACGACGTCGGAAAGAATATGACGACCTTTACCAATCGATGCCTCGACTTGATGTGTTGGACTGCAATTGCCCCTTTGATCCATGTGTTTCGAAAAAGACAATTACAAAAACAAACACAAGAGCAGCGAGATGTTTACAGGATTAGTCGCTTGCTCAACACGATATTGTTGGCGCACAGCGATTTACTTTCATGAAGCAGGCACTTCAGGAAGTTGTTCGACGACTTTCAAGACCCAAGTGTATACACGGCTGTTTTCCCAAGGATCTCCTTGTTCAATGATTGTAACAGTAATGCGATGCTCACCTACTGCAAGGTTTGAACCCAGAAGTATTGCAAAGTCTTGATCTAACTGTCCATGTGGCATAAGAATGGAAGACGATTGGGTATCGGAAACATTCCCGGTAGCATTCGAGATGACTTCAGAATTGTCCGCCCAAAAATTAGCGTCACTTGCCAATTCGGATACTCCACCATTATTTGTCAACTGAACGGTTACTTCTGCTCCTTCGACATTCACGTTATCTGCTAATCCGAAGAGGAGCCAAATATCACCGGTTAATTTACCATCTTGCTGGACTTCCCAAGTGATTGTACCAGATTCACTTGAACCTTTGGAAAAATTGAATTCATCACCTTCATTTTGTACTAAAACCCATTTGTCGGCCAATTGTGGCGCAACAATATCACCCAACGGTGGATTCACCAACAGGAATGCCATAGCTAAGAAAGTGAAGGTGTGCAGAAAACCTGCTTTGAACCATGTTCCTTTCGTGTATAACTCATTGAAGCTTGCTGGCATAATCATGCGATGAATTTGCGGAATGAGGAAGATGGCAGCCAATGGAGCCAGATAAAGAATATCCGATTTTTCCACTGTAGTTCTTGGCATTAACACATACCGCATCAATAAAGACACAAGAACTGAAAAGGCGATGACGAGCCACATTGATGCGGTTTCGGCCTTTTCCTTCGAAACGTGTTGGACTGGATCAAAAGCTTCGATTCCAAGGTCACGTCCACTGCGTCGCTTCATCCGCTCTTTACCCTCATCAGCCACTCTTTTTTGGCGGTCGACAGAAGCGGCGGACATAGCAGTATTGAGGTCAACCATATCGGTTCCTAAGGAGTCGAGTGCATGAAGCCTACGGTGAATTTACATCACTTTCCAGCCGTATGGTTGAAATGGGTAACGCGACAGGCGAGAGATAAGCCGGGGTGGCGCAGTTGGTAGCGCGTCGGACTCATAGGGCAGCCTTAACGGGCAATCGTATGACGTGCAAACCCCCTACGGTGTCTGAGACATCCGAAGGTCGCGGGTTCAAGCCCCGCTCCCGGCACCATTCTATTTCGAGAGTAGAACTGCTCGTTTTCCACCTTTGATGTTGCGAACTGTTGATGTGCTCTCGGCGTGTGGAGAATACATGGTTGATGCTCCTACTGCTGGTCAACGGGTGAAAGTTGAGGTCAACAGCCACAACGGCCCGACAACCATTGAAGGCGTCACCCTTCACCCAGCAGCAAAAAATCATGTTTCTGTGAAACTTATCAATGGATATAACGCAAATTACCCACTGGAAGATGTGGTGTCAATAGAAATCCTTGGGACGGCAAAATCACCAGACGTTTCACCACCCTCACCAATTCCGAGCAATACATCACTTCCTCGAGTTCGAATACTCCACACTGGTGGCACGATCGCATCAAAGGTAGACTATGCCACCGGAGCGGTCGTTGCACGATTTGAACCTGAAGAATTGATTGCTGCTTTGCCTGAACTCTCTGAACTTGCAAATATTGAAGCGGTCAAACTTGGTAACATGTTCAGCGACGACATCCGTCCACAACACTGGAATGCCATCATCCAAGCATCAAAGCAAGCCTTTGAAGACGGTTGCGACGGTGTTGTAGTCACGCATGGCACTGACACATTGCATCTTTCTTCTGCGGCTTTGAGTTTTGCGTGGGGTGGAAAAGGTGAAACTCCACCCGGCCCAATTGTGTTCGTTGGTTCACAGCGTTCATCAGACCGTGGTTCATCTGATGCCACTGAAAATTTACTTTCAGCAGTTCATTGGGCTGCCAATGCCCCCGCACCATGCGGCGATGCTGGTGACGGAGTTGTTGTTGTTATGCATGCATCAAACAGTGACGGAGAGTGTGCAGTCTTTCCTGGAATTGGTGTTCGCAAATTACATTCATCGCGCAGAGATGCGTTCAAGCCAGTTAATTGTGAAGCATTGGCAATGATTTCAATCGACAATGGCAAGTGCTCCCATTCATTAGAAGAGAGATACAAAGCAACCCTCAATGAAAAGACATCTCGTCCGATTTGCCTTCGACCTACGACGTATGAAACAAGTGTTCGAATTGCGCAGTTCGTTGCAGGACCTTGGCTTCACTCTGAAGAAATCGAAGCCATTGTCCTAACGGGTGTACAGGCGGTAATCATTCAAGGTACTGGTCTCGGCCATCTGCCAATCGACGACCCTGCCAAGGATGCTCCGGAAAATACCAAACTGTGGCGCGCTCTCACCCGTTGCATTAATCGTGAAATCCCGGTCGTTGTAACAAATCAATGTATCCATGGACCAGTTGACATGAATGTATACTCGAAAGGACGTAAGCAAATAGAAATGGGACTCCTTGGACATGGGAGTGTCGCAGCACCTGAAACCGTTGTAGTCAAGGTTCATTGGGCGCTTTCAAACGGGATGCAAATCAAAGATGCAATGACTTCAAACCTTTGTGGAGAAGGGAACAATTTACTTCGTTCATGAGCGCTTGAATGAAAAACCGAGAAGAGGTGGAGAAGATATGGCAGGGAATTCGAGTGAACGCCTCGAGGAACTCCAATACAAGCGTGAGCAAGCTCGCCTCGGTGGTGGATTGAAGCGTCAAGAAGCAATTCGCACCAGCGGTAGAGGCACTGCTCGAGACAGAATTAGCCTACTCCTCGATGAAGGTTCTTTCATTGAAATCGACTCATTTGCAACCCATCGTTCAACCGATAATGGTATGTTCCTTCACCACACACTTGGCGACGGTGTTGTCGCAGGTCATGGAACAGTCGATGGTCGACGCATCTACTGTTTCGCACAAGACTTCAGCGTACATGGAGGAAGCATGGGTGAAATTCATGCCAAGAAAATCGCAAAGATTATCGAAATGGCAGAACGTGTAAAAGCACCCATTATCGGAATGTGGGATGGCGGTGGCCAACGAGCTCACGATGGGATTTCTGCCTTGGCAGGAACAGGGGAATTACTCGACAGATTAGTCCAATGCAGCGGCCGAGTGCCAATGATTAGTTTGGTTCTTGGACCTGTTGTAGGAGTATCAGCACTTGCAGCGAGCTTAGCAGACTTTACCATCTTAGGAGAAGAACATGGGCAGTTATTCCTTTCCTCTCCACTTGAAACCCCTGAAGTGCTTGAAGGTGAAATCGATGCGGCTGGACTTGGAGGGGCTACACTTCATGCATCACGTTCCGGAATTGCTTGTTTGATTGCCGATGATGAAGAAGATGCTTGCAGTTTAGCTTCTGAGATTCTCTCATATCTACCCGACCACAACATGGCAGACCCGCCTCGTGAAGAAACAGCAGACCCTGCTGAGCGATTAAACACCGAATTGCAAACACTGGTACCTGATAATCCAAACAAACCGTATGACATGGTCAAAGTGGTTGAAGAAATTGTGGATGATGGGATCTTTTTGGAACTGTTTGAAGCATATGCGGATAACATCATCATCGGTTTTGCACGCTTAGAGGGCAAAACAATTGGCGTTGTTGGGAACCAGCCGAAAGTACTGGCTGGATGCTTGGATATTGACGCATCGATCAAGGCTGCCCGCTTTATTCGCACGTGTGACTCGTTCAACATCCCATTGGTCACCTTTGAGGATGTACCTGGATTTTTGCCAGGAGTTGTCCAAGAATGGGGTGGAATTATTCGCCACGGAGCTAAACTCTTGTTCGCATATGCAGAAGCAACAGTTCCTAAACTTACTCTCGTAACCCGAAAGGCGTACGGTGGAGCGTATTTGGCTATGTCTTGCAAGCACTTGCAAAGTGATTACAACATCGCATGGCCAACTGCTGAATTGGCCGTCATGGGTGCAGAAGGGGCAGTAAATGTCATCCATCGGACTGAAATTGCTAAAGCACCAGAAGGCAAAAAAGAAGAAACTCGACAACGCTTGATTTCAGAGTATAAGGCCAAATTCGGAGACCCGTATGTGGCTGCTCGAAACGGATGGCTCGATGATGTAATCGAACCCAGCGAAAGCCGTCTGCGACTGTGTCGAGCGCTCAATATCCTTCAATCGAAAAGGCAATGGAGCCCTCCTAAAAAGCATGGAAATATTCCACTTTGAATCACTTTTTTTGTGAGGCACGTGACAGTAAACCGCTACTCATTGGCTCATCGGTTTGTTCGTCTTCAGATTCGTCTTCAACTTCAACAATCGGCAATTCAGGATAACTCTTCGATCCTTTACGGAGAAAAGCAATAATGCTGATTAAAATGATGAGAACAACCAAACTCAGTGTGGCAAGAAGGTTTGCACTGAGTGAACCAAAGCCATCTGATTCCGATGTAGGGGGCGTCGGTTCAGGCTGGGTAGGGGACATATTAATCGAGATGTAGGCAACTGTGTTGGTGCCAAGTTCTTCATCGTAAACCGAGACACGGACTTCTACAGTTCCATTCTGAAATGATGGAAGCGGTAGCATAGAGAGACAACGATTGGTTGAATCTGAAGGGTCAAAGACACAGGAATGTGTGAGATTTGCAATGACGGTTCCATTTACTTGGATTTCTGTATCTGAAGGAATGACTCCATCAGCATCATACACCCACCATTGGAGACTTCCGGCGGTTGAATCGATGAGATTCAATTCACGGAGTGTCAAAATTGGAGCATCCGGTGATGGAGTGACGGTGATGTTCAAGGTCTGCATTACCATGAGTGTTCCATCCGTGACATTGA
>CAJJCQ010000100.1 GCA_905182725.1 uncultured Candidatus Poseidoniales archaeon | reverse complement strand
TGGAGCCTTACGAAGGATTAGATTTCTACGATATTGAAAGCTTGCTTACAGAAGAAGAAATCATGATTCGCGATATGGTTCGTGCATGGGTCGATGAGGAAGTACTTCCAAAAATCGAACAGGCATGCGCTGACGGTGTTTTCTTGGATGAATGGCGTGTCGCACTCGGTGAAATGGGTGTGCTTGGTGCGCCTTTGAAGGGCTATGGATGCCCTGGACTTTCCTATGTAGCCTACGGCTTAATTTGTCAAGAACTCGAACGCGGAGATTCAGGTCTACGCTCATTTGCATCCGTGCAAGGTTCGCTCGCCATGTATCCTATCTGGGAGTTTGGTTCTGAGGAACAAAAGAATTACTATTTACCAAAAATGACTTCCGGTGAATGGATTGGATGCTTTGGCTTGACCGAACCAGACTACGGTTCAAACCCAGGTGATATGATTACCAAAGCAGAAGACAAAGGTGACCATTACCTTTTGAACGGAGCGAAAATGTGGATCACCAATGGAACGATTGCTGATGTAGCGGTTGTTTGGGCGAAACTCGATGGCGTTATTCGTGGCTTCATTGTCGAGAAAGATGATGAAGGTTTTACGGCTCCAGAAATGAAAGGAAAGTATTCACTGAAAGCCTCTGTGACAAGTGAACTTGTGTTCCAAGATTGCAAGATTCCGAAGGACAGAATGCTTCCAAACGTCAAAGGCTTGAAAGGCCCATTCTCGTGTCTTAACAATGCAAGATTCGGGATTTCTTGGGGTGCATTGGGTGCGGCTATGTCCTGCTTCCACAGTTCCAAAACCTATGCTCTTTCACGTATTCAGTTCGACCACCCGATTGCTTCATATCAATTGGTTCAAGATAAATTGGCTTGGATGCTTCGAGAGATTACCAAGGGACAACTCCTCGCATACCACCTTGGTCGTAAGAAAGATGATGGGACCTGGTTCCCTGAACAAATATCTCTTGCCAAAATGAACAATGTCGACATCGCTCTTCAAATTGCTCGTGTTGCACGCGACATCCATGGAGCTAACGGGATCCTAGACGAATATCCAATAATGCGTCACATGGCGAATCTTGAATCTGTGAAGACCTATGAAGGTACACATGATATTCATAATTTGATTATCGGCCGATACATTACAGGAATCCAAGCCTTCACTCGTACCATCTGACATCCTCTAAATAAGCCTAAATTCTGATTAAACGATGAAAACAGGGCTTTATATGCTCGGGACTTGAACTCAGATTGTCAAGAGTTGATTTATGTGAATCTAAGTGTTACCGACCGTCTTATTCGATTATCAGCAGGTTTTAGCATGGTTGCTGTAGACTATGCAGCGAACCTCAACTGGGATATTCTCCTACTGATCGTTGGTACTTGGGGTGTATTGACATCCGCATTTGGTTTCTGTCCATTCTACAAATTGAGAGGTCATTCGACCTGTCCAATCTGATTCATTGCTCGAGTGAACGTATTCTTGTAAACCTGGACCACTTTGGTCGAGGTATCTGCTCATCTGCTTATACGGCAGGAAGTAAACCAAATCTTGCAAGACCAGACCAAACTGGGTCAAGGAATGCAGGGAGTAATCTGTGGCGCATGTAGACTGCTGCAGCTAAACTGATTTTCTGAATTTTGTTCAGTTTGACACGCTTGGTGAATACGTCACCTTGTTGTCGCTCAATCTGGCGAAGGATTTTGTCATAAAACGCAATCATTGCTGCTGGAGAATAACGTGTTCGGCGAGGGAGTAAGGGGAGGAGTTGACGTGCTTCTTCGAGATAGGTGCGTGCTCTACGTGCGTATTCTCGGCAATAAGGTTCCCAATTTTTGTTAAGGACTACTTTCCCATCCAGTTCACTTTCAACAATTCCATTGGCTTCAAGTTCGTTGAGAGGGAGATATACTCTGTCGCGTTCAATGTCTTCACCAACATCTCGCAAGACGTTGGTAAGTTGCATGAAAATCCCCCAGGATTCTGCGAACTTCTTTGCCCGTGGGTCTTCATAACCGTAGATTTCGATACACATTAATCCAACAACGGAAGCAACTCTGTAACAATAGACGTACAATTCATCAAAACTGCGGTATCTGTTGTTGTAAAGGTCATCTTCCATGCCAGAAATCAAGTCATCAAAGACTTCTCTTGGAATGGAATAGGTCTCAACGGTTTCTTTCAATGCAAGGAATACCGGGTCGGTAGAATAGACATCTGAATAACAAGTTGAGAGTTTCTTGCGGAAGAAAAACAATTGTGTAATTTTGTTGAGGTAGGCCTCATGGTCGAGAATTGTACCTTGGTCTTGCAAACTTTCGAGTTGTTCACGATAGGCAACAGCTTCAGGGTCCATTTCTCCCTTGCTCCCTGGGAATCGATCTGCCCAGTCACCGTCAGCGATGTCATCTGCTCTACGGCAAAATGCATACACTGCGCACATGGCGTGGCGTTGTTGGTCAGGGAGGTACTTGAATGAATGATAGAAATTTCCTGCTTCACGAATCGTGAGTTCTTCGCAGTACCGGAAAGCCAATTTCGACAGTTCTTGTGGTGGTCGTTGTGACCAGATTGGTGCATCAAGATGTGAAAAAGGATCTACAAGTTCATTGGCTTCTCCGACCATTCCAATATATGTTGCACCTTCACGAAGGGCTTCCATAGCAGTGAGGCTGACCGCTTTCACGGCATCTCGAGCAAGCATTACACCTGCTCGAAGGCGGTCAAGAGTTGTCATGCCCTTTCTTTCACCCTCTTCTTCCCTTGAAGTTGCGTTCCCTTTGAGGGGGAAAAGCAATTCCAGTGGTTTTCGGCGTTCAAGCATTGTGACCAGTTAGGCCTCATACCTCACCCTTTTTGAGGTCTACCCTTAATTGCCTGCAATATTTTTTTTCAACTGCCTTTATTTTTTTGGAGAAGACGGTTTACTCCTCCCGGTATTATGAGGGCTCGAAGCAATTTGCGAGCATATGATTTGATTTCATCCCGAGTGACTTTGATTCGCTCTTCGGAATTCAAAACATTACCCGTTCGCAACAAGCTAACGGTCTTCTGTCCAATGAGGACTGGGAGCATGCAGGATGCTTTGAGGCGTAATTGCGTCTCTGGTAACATAGCGATGTATTCAATTGCAGCATCAAGATGTTCATTTGTCAAGTCAAGATATTCATTGTATAACGGTCTGAACGCATCAATATTTTTGTTATCTAGCAAATCCTCTGGCTTGAGGTTATGTCGACTCAGTGCTTCTTCTGGGATGTAGCATCGGCCAAAACGTAAGTCTTCAGGAATGTCTCTTAGAATATTGATCATTTGCAGTGATTTGCCAAATCGGATTCCCTTCTCAAAGAATTCTTGTTCTTTTTCCGGTGGTAGTGAAAAGAGATTTGCAAGTGACATTTTACTCCAAAAAACGCCGACAGAACCTGCAACCCTGAATGCATAATCATCCATCTCTTCGTCGGTCTGAAGTGCAGAAATCGTTCCTCCTTCATTGGCGGTTCCAAACCTTTCAAGGTCGAGTATTTGTCCACTTACAATAATATCGAGGCATTCAAGCATAAGTCCCTGGTCTTCTTTACTATAGACCTCGAGGCCTGCAATGACATCCTCAACATTGCGAAGTAGTTTCGCCTCGTTTTCATTGGTTTGAATTTCAGCGAGTTCAGTGAAATCAGGGAGCGATGAACTCGTACCTTGAGCGACATCATTGTACTCCCGGAGAATGTTCAGAAGAAATTCGGTCTCTCCATGTTTTGAATCTGCGATTGTGTCAGCAACCCGAGCGAGAAGGTAGAGTAATCCAATTTGTCCACGAACTTTCTTTGGAAGATACTTCAGGGTTGGATAAAAAGAACGAGAAGTGGCTTCGAGTAATGCATCGATTTTTGCATTGATGAGTACTGCCATCCAATCCCCTCAATTTGGCGGGACAGTTCTCTGTTCTTGACCCTGTGGGAGGAAGGTCTTGCCAATTTGTAACTCCAAGAGCGAATGACTGTCCATGTGAAAAACAGCATTCCCGGAGTATTTAATGCATATCAACATGTCAAATGAAGATGCAACTATGGGTGTTGAACCGGACAATCCAGATCTTCTTTGGCTCAGCAGAACTCAATAAAATTCCTACTTTGGTTGTGGCATTCCGTCGTAAGGCTTTAGGGAGGGTTATGCGAGCACCAAACCTTCGGGGTGATGTATTATGGATTGTGGCTCTTGTACAGAACTCATTCCCGATGATAGCATATTCTGTCCTGAATGTGGTGCGCGACAGGAAATGTCACGTGCTGGCGGTTTTACCAACCCGGGTTCAGTTGGCCTAAGTGGGCAAGAAGTCTCAGGCGGTCGTAACTTCGGAGTGGTCTCGGGTGAAGCCGTTCGTCAGCAACGAGATATGACCATGGGTGGGAACACAAATATTTCTCCAGAAATCCTTCAGCAAATTGCCATGGGCATTCAACAACAGCCAAATATCCCTCCTGGTCAATACCCTCCTCAAAATATCCCACCTCATCAGCAGGGTCAGTTCCCACCACCGAATTTCCCTCCTACTCAAATGGGCAATATCCCTCCTCAAGGCATGCCTCAACAACTCCCCCCTCAGCATCTTCCTCAACAACCACCTCAACAACCACCTCAACAAGGAAATGTTCTTCCAAATGTTCAATCTGATCGACCTCAACAAGCGCGTGGACCTTCACTCGCCAGCGGTGCAGTACCTCAAAACCCAGTCAGTAACATCTCGGCATACACACCTGGTGCCACAGTTGTTGCCTCTAATCCATCAACCTCTCCGACAGACGCAATGGTGAACCGATTGGCTGAAGCTGAACGGGCAATGAAAGATGAACGCCGAAGTCAATGGCTCAATATAAATCAAACACCTGCCAATAACGTTCTGGCATCTATTGGAACCGAGTTACCCTCACATCTTCGAGGCATGGAACCAACCCCTTCTCCTTCAGATGCTCCAAATGAACCCCTCCTCCGCAGAATGTGTGAAGTCGCTGTACGGCGAGTTGCTCGAAAGCGAGGTGTTGCCGTTGAGACTCCTCAGGCGAACGTCGAAGAAAATATTCTGAAAGTCAATGTGACTTATGTTGATGATGGTAGAGTTCTCGATACACCTGAAGCCCTTACCCAAGCATTCCAACATGCCATTCAAACTGAAGTGGCTCTCAAAGGATTTGATCTCATAACCGAGTTGAAATTATCTCGTTCAAAAGACGGAGAAGTGGAAAACCTCAATGGAGCAGATTCTGAAGATGACGATGTTGAAATGTTCGCTTGTGAAATATGTGACGGGTTGGTCAAAGAGACCGATAATGAATGCCCTCATTGTGGTGCAATGTTCGAAGAAGAGGAAGAAGAAGTTGTTGAAGTTCCAAAACGTAGTGCTCCTAAGCGAAGCGGTCCACCCGGTCCCTCGAAAGGCGGTCCACCAAAGAAGAGCGGTCCACCCGGTCCCTCAAAAGGCGGTCCACCAAAGAAAGGCGGTCCACCCGGTCCTTCGAAAGGCGGTCCAGCAAAGAAGAGTGGCCCACCAGGTCCTTCGAAAGGCGGCCCTCCAAGAGGCGGCCCTTCAGGACCAAAAAGAGGCCCACCGCGTTGATGAACAGGTGACTTTCGTATGGACGATTTACCAGATTTTGGTAAAATTCATTTTTCAGGAACACTCCGGCCGGCACAAGTCGCTGCAAGTTCAGTCATCATACCTCAACTTGAATCTGGAAAGAAGCGATTACATATCGTTGCCCCACCCGGTTCTGGAAAAACTGTTCTCGGGCTGTATGTCTGGTCAGATTTAGTTCGCAAACCTGCATTGGTGTTGTCCCCAAACTCGGCAATACAAGCACAATGGGCTGCACGCACCTCACTTTTTGATTTAGACGGCAAAGATGAATTCATCAGTACTGACCCTAAAAAGCCAGGTTTGCTCACTTCATTGACGTATCAATCCGTGACCATGCCTCGCAAAGGTGGTGAAGACCTTGACAAAGTGGCTCTTGAATTATGGGCTGAAAAATTGATTGGAGACGGAGAATCTTCAGACCACGAAGAAGCAATGTCTTGGCTCATTGATTTAGGTGAACGAAATGAGAAGTATTATTCGAAGCAACTCTCGAAATATAGAAAAAAAGTGAGAGATGAGTTTTCTGAACATGGGAATGCATTATGGACTCTGCATGAAAGTGCAAAAGAGAATCTACTTTTGCTAAAAGAAGCTGGGGTTGGCCTCATCATTTTGGACGAGTGTCACCACTTAATGCATCACTGGGGGCGAATTCTTGCTGAAGTCCGAGAGATGTTTGACGACCCAGTTATTCTCGGCTTAACAGCAACTCCTCCACCCGAGAAAGGAGGATTCAAAGAGGCCGATGTCGAACGTTATGAGGAATTTTTTGGCCCTGTCGATTACAGCGTTCCCGTACCTGCACTGGTTCGTGATTCCAATCTTGCACCTTACCAGGATTTGTGCTATTTTGTTCGACCGGCAAGCCATGAACTGCAATATATTGCGAGTGTTGATGAAGAGTTTGAATCATTACTTCGTGAGTTGCGTGAGACCAATGAGAACGCGAAGCCAGGCCGTATACCAGCACTTGACCAATGGGTACACAGCGAATTAAAGGAACGTAAATCTCCGAGTGGTGAAACACTTTCATGGGATAAATACGAACGCAAATATCCCGCATTCACACTTGATGGCCGTCGTTTTTTACAATTGGACTCTATCCAATTACCAGCAGGTGTTCCAAAAATATATTCTATTGAAAGTGACGAATCTTTCACTCGAATCAGCATGCTTCGAAATGTGCTCTCTCGGTATGTTCGTCACGGTCTTCGACGTTCAAAGAAGAAAGAAGACCATGCATTGGCAGAATCTGTAGTTGCACGTTTACGAATGCTCGGCGTTCAAATCACTGATACTGGTTCCAGACCATGTGCTTCACCAGTGGGCCGTGTTATGTCCTACGCATCGGCTAAAACTGAAGCAGTCAATGAGATCATCAATGTCGAGATGCAGACACTTGGAAAAGGCATTCGTGCAGTCATTGTTACTGATTATGAAAAAACTTCTGCTACCACCCTTGTTGAAGGGGTTTTAGATGCCGAAGCTGGAGGTGCGATTTCGGTGTTACGGTCTTTAGTGAATCATCCTGCTGGAGATTACCTCGATCCAATTTTGATGACCGGAAGTACAGTTCTTGTCGACGATGATTTATGTGAACGTTTCATTACCAAAGCAGAACTTTGGATTGCAGAAAGAGAACTTGATATCAGACTCGAACACCGCCCACACCAAGGTTTTCATGAAATTGATGGTAAAGGAAAAGATTGGATTCCTCGTTATTATTCATTGATGATTACCGAATTCTTCCAAGAAGGTTTTACCCGATGTCTGGTCGGTACTCGTGGATTACTTGGGGAAGGTTGGGATGCTTCTCGAATCAATGTTTTAATTGATATGACCTCTGTTACAACGAGTGTAAGTATTAACCAACTTAGAGGGCGTTCAATTCGAATTGATAAATTATGGCCTGAAAAGGTTGCCAATAATTGGGACATCATTTGTATTGCAGAAGAGTTTACCAAAGGGTTTGATGATTACGAACGTTTCAAACAAAAGCACAAGCAATTGTACGGTGTTTGTGATGACGGTACAATTGAGAAAGGAGTCGGGCATGTACATGCTGCATTCAATGATGTACGTCCGGAGGGAATAAGTGAAGGAATGGCATTGTTCAATGAAGAAATGCTACGCCGTTCACGTAACCGTGAGCATACTCGTGAGTTGTGGGGCATTGGTCAACCGTTTGGTACAGAATCACGTCCAGCAATCGAGGCGAAGGCACCCGAAGGTTTCTCTAGCGGTTTTCGTTTTGGAACCGAGAAAGAGATGTGGACAGATAGTTCACTTACACTTGCTATCTCTGAAGCGATTGCTGGCGCATTCTGCGAATTAGGCGAGATGACCAGACATTGTTCTCCAGAAGGTGGAGTGCGAGGTGGAGGATGGCTTCGCTATCATTTGCACCATTCAACACCTGATGAGGCTCAACTGTTTAGTGAATCACTTGAAGAAGTCCTTGGATCAATTCACAATCCACGTTATGTCGTGACTCGTTCATCTCAATTCATGGAAGATACATGGGTCTCAAAATTGATGCCTGAAGTCATCGCCAAATACCTCCGCAAGGAAGTAAGTCATGTTCAGATGTACCACACAGTTCCTTCCAAGCTTGCCTCATCCAAAGAACGTGCAGAAGTTTTCCTCAAACATTGGACACTTCATGTCAGTCCAAGTGTACTGACTTACATGCGAACTGATGGCGGTAAGCAACTCCTTCGAACAATCTTACAACGTGACTTGAGCCCTCAACTTGGACTCCATCAAAAGCAAGTCTATTTGTGAGGTCAATTTGCACATGCTGCACACTTGAAGGTTTTTCCTCGGTGTTGACTGCAGAATCTTTTACGGCAATCAAAACACCGGAAATCAAATGAATCAACGGAATTCGAACAACTTAGATCACCACAACTTCCGTCTGAAGAGCCCTTTGACGTCGAAATCTTGCTTTGAGACCAGAAATTTTCTTTTGGTTTGCTTTGACTCATTGAAGATGATTTAAATTCCCCATCTGGTAGTAGCCCAAGTGTACTGATCACATGACTGTTGGCAAAGAATTTATCAGTCTCTCTCTGATTCATGATTCCACTTGTCATGACGTATCCTTTGGCTTCCATAATGTTGCTCAGATTTCGCTTTTTAAGATTCAGTCGATTAAGAATGGAATCATAATTACGAATTCTTGCTTGAGTCATACGGTCTCCCTTCCAACGGTTTCTTGGTTTTGATTTCGTATCTCTTGAAAGGTGTTGTTGAGATGGCAAAGTCTGGTAATGTTCATTCTCTGGCTTAATTTGTGTGGAGTTTTGTCCACTCAAACTCTTAACCCTACCTGAAAGACCACCCGTTGTGCTTGAACTTCCAGGTGACCCCATGCTGAAGGTTACAACGAGCCCGATCACTGCCAAAATTCCAAAGAAAGCAGCACAACATCCGTAAAGGAAAGCAGTATCTTCACTTTCTTGTTTAAAAGTATAATCTGAAGGCACATCATCCCAATAATATATTCGGATTTCCGAATCAATAGAATAACTCGCTTCAATCTCATCAACACAAGATTGACTGCTCTGCATTGAACCTGTAGCAATGCCTTCGTAATCTTGACCATTGACTGAGTAAGTAAATTCAATATTCGCAGTGCAGATGTAATATGAATGAAACACCTCATCATACGTCGTTTGATCATTGATGACTGCATCAATCGGGACAGTCGAACGTTCTGTTGAGCCCATCATTCCCAGAACAAAAACTCCTGAGAGTAACGTACCAAGCAAAAATATGACAGCACCGAATTTATTCATTCTAACACCATCTTGGGGCTGTTGGCGCTGTTCCCATGCGCCAACAGCGTGTGGTTTCAAGGCACGTGTGCAGCCGTCATTGCCGAAGCTCCGGTGGGAACAAAATTTACTCCTTCCGACATCATATAGTCATTCTCTTGATTTCAATCATTCGCGCTGAACAATACGAATGGATGGTTCCTGTTTCCCAGCACGTTCACCATCATCTCTTTTGATTGGCAATCCCATACGCTCTGCTAGGTTCAAATGTGCCTCTGACCAAGGCCATTTACATTCAGAGTTTGTCTCTTGTGCTAAGACATTTATTGGACTCAAATCCTCTTCCCAGCCGCTTTTTTCACCGTAATTCCCTGAGACTCGAATCCATGCATGGTCTTTTTCTTTGAGTTCATTTTTCAAGTGTATAAATCCATTTTTCTTGGCGATTTTTGCAAGGTGTTCGCGTGGAATTGCCCGAGGTACCAGCATCAATGTGCGCTTTCCATCGGTCCAAAAGGCGGTTGAGCCTAAAGAAAAATCAATGCAAAGTTGTAACGCCTTTTCCACAGCCTCAGGAGGTAGACCCCAACTCCGAGGTAACCATTCGAAAAAAGCAGAACGGTTTTTCGTACCCGGTATATGCGTGCTTACTTCGATGCTGGTTTGGATTTCAGGAACGGGCATTGTTGATTTTATATCTCTCGAAAACAGCGACTTCTTTGTTTTCGCTTTTCTGGGCATCACAAGTGCCAAATGATGTCTTTCGAGTGAATTCATCCATGTTTTAAACGGTTGTTGAAGTTGTTCGAGAGTGATGATTGAACAGATCCATCCTGTAGAACCATGTACTGTTCCCGGGAGACGGATGATCCGGCGAGTGTCCGCAGTAATCTTTTGATCAACAGGATGGCCAGCATTTACGACTTCTTCCAGCAATTCCTTTCTTGCCTTTCTCACCGCCTCTTCACGTTGACGAGGGTCTGCGATTTGGAATGTATCACGTTGAAGGTCGTTGTAGAACAGATGGAATCCTTTACTCCCCGAGAACGTTACATGTGAAAACGAATATCTGTCTTTTTCTTTCATCCATTGGTGTAGATTGAGTGCAAGTTTCCGAGCAGTCTCCATGTTGGTTTGTGAAAATGGGGGCACATCAATATCGAATACAACCAAATGGTCCAAAAGAATAGGTGCAGGAGATTCGAGGTCGTGAAGTCGAGGCAGGTCAACTGGATTCAGCCATGAGGAGGTTGAGACATAGACATCGGTTGGAATTGATTTTCTAAACGCTTTGACTAACGTGACTGAATCACGAACTCGTCGGGGTGATGAATGCCAGCGGTTCTCCAAGACACGCCAACGAAATTGGTGTTGAGTCGGTTTATTCAGCCAAGATAAATCAATTTCAAATTGACTTGAATAATAGCCTTCCAAGACAGCGGGGTCAAACACCGCCGCTTCTGCCATATTCTTGCAGAATCGATATCGGTTAATGGCTTCACCGTAGGCCGACTGCCTTCAGTGACTCAAGCAGAACAGCACCGAGTTCTGAAGGGTCCATTGCACAAGCAATACCAGCTTCTCTGAATGCTTCGAATTTTTCTTCAGCAGTTCCTTTACCGCCTGAAATGATTGCTCCAGCGTGTCCCATTCTCTTACCGGGTGGGGCTGTTGCACCTGCGACGAACCCAACGATTGGCTTGGTGACGTTTTCGGACGCCCAAGCAGCTGCTTCTTGCTCAGCATTACCGCCAATTTCTCCAATCATAATGATTGCTGCAGTTTGAGGGTCCGCTTCGAAAGCAGCAAGGCATTCAATGAATCCAGTTCCATTGACTGGGTCTCCACCGATTCCAATACAGGTTGATTGTCCTTCATTGATACTCATTGTTTGAGCAACTGCCTCGTAGGTTAAGGTTCCAGATTTGCTGACAATTCCGATTCGACCCTTTGCATGTATGTGACCCGGCATGATGCCGATTTTTGCTCCACCAGTTTCACCTGGTGTGATGATACCTGGGCAGTTTGGACCAATCAGACGAATACCTGGGCGGTTTTCAACATAAGCAACTGCTTTGACCATATCCAATGTAGGGATTCCTTCAGTAATACAAACAATGACGCCTTCTCCTTTGAGGAAATCAAATGCATCGGCTGCTTCCATGATCGCTTCAGCAGCAAATGGCGGTGGTACATAGATGACCGTTGCATCAGCATTGGTTGCATCAATAGCCTCAGTCATGCTGTCCCAAACCGGATATGGTTTGCCTTGTAGTTCAACGGTTTGACCACCTTTTCCAGGTGTGCATCCGCCAACGATGTCGGTGCCGTATTCAACCATTTTATCAGCATGGAACATGCCTTGCTTTCCAGTGATTCCTTGCACCAATACTTTTGCATCTTCTTCAATCCAAATCGACATTATTGTCCACCTCCAATGAGTGCAACGATCTTTTGAGCACCTTCTGCCAAATCATCAGCAGCATGAATATTCAAGGTTGATGCGGCAAGGATTTTCTTGCCTTCATCGACATTTGTTCCTGCAAGTCGAACGACGAGAGGTACTTCGAGTGAAAGTGCTTCAGTTGCCGCAATTACGCCACGAGCAATAATGTCACAGCGCATGATGCCTCCGAAGATGTTGACCAAAATACCCTTGACATTCGGGTCTTCCATAATGATCGAGAATGCAGTTTTGACTTGTTCTTCATTTGCACCGCCTCCAACATCAAGGAAGTTGGCTGGTTCTCCACCGTAGAGTTTGATGACGTCCATTGTTGCCATTGCAAGCCCTGCACCGTTCACCAAACATCCGATGTTACCATCGAGTTTGACGTATGAGAGTCCAGTTTCCTTCGCACGTATTTCGACGTCTTCTTCTTCAGACAGATCTCGTAGGTCATCCCACTTCTTGTGTCGGAATTCTGCATTTTCATCGAATGAGATTTTAGAGTCAAGTGCAACAATTTCATCTGCACCTGTTCGGACAAGTGGGTTGATTTCTACCATTACGCAATCTTCGGCAACGAACATTGTATACATGCTTGAAAGCATCTTTCCGAATGCTCTCAATGCGGCTCCTGAAAGGCCTAATGCCATTCCAAGGTCCCGCTTTTGGAAACCAAGAAGTCCAGCATTTGGGTCAACAACCACTTTGTGAATTAATTCAGGAGTGTTATGTGCGACATCCTCGATATCCATTCCACCTTCGGTTGAAGCCATGATGAGTACTGATTTGGTATCGCGGTCAACAAGTAATGCCAGATAGTATTCATGCGCAATATCGCAACCAGCTTCGACGTAGAGATTGCTGACCAATTTACCTTCATCACCGGTTTGAATGGTGACCAATACATTGCCCAGGATGTTGGTTGCATAGGTTTCGACTTCTTCACGTGAAAAAGCGATTTTAACACCGCCGTCCATGACGTGTTCTCGGGTTTCAGGATGGTACAGTGTTCCTTTCCCACGGCCACCGGCATGGATTTGTGATTTAACTGCAACGATTTTGCTGCCGAGGGAATCGTAGGCTGCGAGTGCTTGTTCAACATTGGTACAGTGGACACCTTCAAGCACAGTAACATTGTTTTCTCGAAGGAGTGTTTTTCCTTGGTATTCGTGTATATTCATGATGCTCTCCAATCCTTCCAAAGAAAGCCCGTCTTTGAATACTTTGATGCGTCAATTGGCGAATTGGAAGCCAACATGTAGGGAATTAGAGGGTGAGAGTGAGGTGTTTTGATAGGTAATCGATGAAACGCCCTGTTCATGCAAGTGGTTGTTTTGGCCGGCGGAGTCGGTTCACGTCTCCGTCCTTGGACCAATAAAATGCCCAAACCCTTGCTTCCAATGCTGGATATGTCGTTACTTGAACGGGTTGTCGAAGGTGTGCCAAATGACTTGATTGATGAAGTCGTTGTTGCAGGTGGCTACAAAGTAGAAATGATCAAAGAATATTTTGCTCAGGTTGATGTTGATTTCGATGTCCGAATTGTGAACGAAAACAAACCACTCGGCACTGGAGGCGCATTAGGCAACTGCAGAGATGTTGTAAGTGGCCGATTTGCTTGTTTCAATGGTGACATTGTATCTTCACTTCAAATCGAACCACTTTTGGATTTACACAAGCGTAATGGCGGCGTAGGCAGTCTTGCACTTTGGGAAGTTGAAGACCCGACCCGCTTTGGAATCGTAGGTCTTGACGATGATTCCCGAATAACTCAATTCAAAGAAAAGCCCAAGCCGGATGAAGTCTTTTCGAACCTCATCAATGCTGGTTCATATATCTTTGAGGATGATGTTTTCGATTATATGCCTCATGGAAAGCATTCTATAGAACGAGATGTCTTTCCGAAACTCGCTGAACAGAACTTATTGAATGGTCAACAATTCGAGGGCTATTTCCTTGATGCTGGTACGCCGAGTGCGTGGTCTGATGCAGTACACCGTTGCATTATCGAAAAGCGATTCCGTCGTGGAATGATTCATGGAAGTTCTTGGTATGGTTCTGCTGAAACTCAAACCTCAGAATTGGTAACTGAATCAATGATTGAAACCGATGTTTTGGTCTCAAACAGCCAAATACACCGTTCTACTCTTCTCAAAGGTACCGTTATTGGGGAGAACTCGGTTATTGAATCAAGTTTAATCGGTGACCAAGTGACGATTGGGGCGGATGTTCGGCTTCAAGATGTTGTGGTTGACCACGGCAGTACAGTTCCAAGTGGGACTACCTTGGTTGGTGGCCAATGGCCACGAACGGAATGAATTGCTTCGGAACCTGCGAAGAACTCAAATGCGTTTCATGCCTGCCAAAGGTATGAACAAACCTTTGGTCGTTGTTAATTTCAAAACCTATGCTTCTGCAAGTGGAGCAACTGCAGAACGCCTTGCTATCGCTATGGAAGCACATTGCAACGGGCCTGCTCGAATGGTAGCAGTCGTTTCCGCTTTCGATTTGGAAGCCGTTCGACGTGTTGCACCTTCGTTGGAAGTTTGGACTCAGCACTTAGATCCTGTAGGTCAAGGTGGTTTTACTGGTTGGCTCGAACCGCATACTGCTCTTCATCGTGGAGCACAAGGAACCATCATCAATCATGCTGAACACAAAGTTTCGATGGAGCATGTTGCTACATTGAAGGCACAATTACCAGATGGTTTCCCAATGTGTGGATGTGCAGCTAATGTTGATGAAGCGAAACATCTCGCAGAAATCGGACCGACTTTCATCGCTGTTGAACCTCCTGAACTGATTGGTGGCGATATTTCGGTCACCACAGCAGATCCTTCAATTGTTAGCGATACTGTTGCAGTTGTGAAGGCTGTGAACCCAAATGTACGTGTTCTCTGTGGTGCAGGGGTCAAAAGTGGTGCAGATGTTGCTAAAGCGGTGGAATTGGGTGCTGAAGGGGTTTTACTCGCCAGCGGTGTTACCAAAGCAAGTGATGTTGAAGCCGTTCTGGCAGATCTAACTTCAAGTCTTGCTTGATGCAAATTGTTGTTCAAGTTCAAGCAACGTTTGCTCTTGTCGAGCAATGACGAGATTTACTCCACCTGGACAACGTAATCGAAAAGAACACGATTCACATGTTTTCTCAGTAGTTGCCAATGGTAGAAACGCGAGATTCGAATGTCCATACCGATGTACTTCAAGCATAGCCTTACAATCGTATTCAAGGAGTTTGTAACTTTGTTCGACTGAATGTTCGGTTGGTTGGAACGTTTCAGTGTGCCAAAAACCTCTCCTCCATCCAATTGTATGCAATCGGAAAGAAGATTCACTCTGTGGGAATCCATCACGATTCTTTGCCCAGAGTACCATCATATTTGCTTCGCATTCATCGGTGGACTTTTTCGGAGCACCTTGCATATCAAAGCGTATCAGGTGCCATTTATTTTGAATCAAAACTGCAAGGTCAGGTGAGGCATAGATTCGTTGATTCCCGATTGAAACCGATTCCGTACGGTCCAATACATACCAACATGCGTACTTTTTTTGTTCTAATTGTCGTATGATTCTGCATCGCCATAACAATGCAAAGCGATGATTAGCATAGCGTAGCAATGCTTCGAAGTATCTCTTTTTTATGCCATTTGGTGTTTGGTTTATTTGCTTTTGAAGTGAATACTTCATTTGATGTTCGAGAAGTAAAGGAGACCACTGTTTGCCATCTTGAAGGTCTTCTAAACGTTCAACAAGTATTTCTTTCATCGCACGAAGCATCAAATCCCAGGGTCGGCGACTGGTTTGTTCTTCATTTATTCCAGATGAATATGTTGGATAGCCATAGCGTAAATACCAGGCCCGTGGGCATTTTAAAAACAAATCTCTTCGTGTACGACTCCATTCAATTTTTAGTTCCATATCAGCCGAATTGGCCTCAACGGTTGTCAAAGATTCGGTCAGAGTATACCAATCTCAAGCATTGAAAGAATGGAATTCCCGATTGACCAGAGTGCAAGAGGGACAATACACCATCCGGAATATTGAGCGTAGGATTCGAATCCGTATTCGCCAAATAGTCTCGATATTGAACCTCCGAATGAGGCGATGATTCGCAACAACAGAACAGTTGCACCCCCAAGAAGGATGATCAAGATGAAGCCAATACTGCCAAAGAAGATTCCAGATGCGCCACTGAGTATTGCAGCTCCTACACCTTGTGAAAATAATGCTGGGAATGCAAACCAGCCAAACCATCCCATCCAGATACCGATCAATGTATCTCGTTTCATATCTTCAACGCCACGCCATTCACGGAAATTTTTTGGGAACAGTTTGTGAATCGTCGCACCTAGGAAGTCTGCTTCATACGGTGTGCCTCTACGGGCAGTTACAATGCTCATCTCCAGTAACCATACTACCATTGCAATATCAATCCAAAACAAAGTGTTCGAGGGTATTGGGGCAAGTGTCGCTATGAGCAGTGGTAGATTGACCAAGACGATTCCAGCACCACTCGCTGCAATGATTGCTCCCCAATACATACCAATTGGCAAAGGATCTTCTAAGACTTCATATTCTTCACGTGGAAGTGCTAAGAAGAATAAAAATAATCCAGGACCAAAAATCAAGGAGAAATAGGACCATGCACTTGAACTGCCACCATTGTTAATACTTTCAACAGCGCTGATTATTTCTTCAGATGAGGCTGAAGGTGCGTTTGAATAGACGACACGCATTGATTTATCGAGAACCAGAATCGAATCCGATGTGCCGTTTGGTGAACTTCGAGTAAAGGACTCACCGATGTCGACATATGTTGACCATGTGAGATTGTAGTTTGCTTTCATTGATGCCACATCAGTTGCAGAAGCGTCCATGCCTGAAAGAACATGCACAACCGAAACATCATCAGCTATGAGGTCAAGAGTTTTATTCAATTCAGTGGCTTGGTCAACAATATTTTGAGTGCCTGGTAAGGCGATGGCGATGATGAGCGCATCCTTGCCATCAAAGAGTTCAGACACCATCATCGATTGCATATTTTCATCATAAAGTTCAGTATCAAACACCCGTGCATGGTCATCGATGAGTTCATTTGAACCCAAATTTGGCTGACTTATTGCCGTTGGAATAAAGAGAATGGTCATGAGTAGAATTGCAGCAAGTATTGGGAGTGGTGGGAGTTCATCCTTTCGAACGAGCATGACCATGAAGCCAATCAATGAACCAAAGCTGGTCAGTGATAAAAACAGAGTAGAACTTGCAAGTCCTTTATCGGCTTTTTCGACATCAAAACGTATGATTCCGAAGGCGTGGCAATCACTGTTTAAGTCTCCTGATACTGTCTGGATACAGATCTCTAGATTTGCATCACCGGGAGTTAAGCGAATCACCCCCGACCAAGCCCAAATGGTGTTGTTACCGGGTATTGAACGGTCAATACGTATTCTGCCAGTTGAGGTTTCCATAATCGAATCTTCATCTTTGACGAATTTCTCATCACCAGCCAGTGGTCCCCACAGTTCCCATTTTGTCGTTTTGACATCATCGACTCCCCAAGGGAAGAGTGGCTCAAACTCGATGTGTGCTCGACGCTCAGCATCGACAAAGACCCGTGCTTTGGGCTCGTAGAGTTGACCTTCCATGATGATGCCTCCACTGTTCTGCTCAAATGCTCCCCATTGAACTTGTATGGTGCTTCCAAAACAGTTGTTTTGTGCCGAAACTGATAGTGTGAAAACATCTCCAACACCCATCGAAAGGAAGACTTCAACGCGCTGGCCTGAAAAATTCATCGCAGAATTGGAAGTGTCACTGTCGACAACTTGTGTTATGGTTGAATCATAGACCGGTACTCCACCTGCATCGACCGAATAAATCAATGTGAAACTCTGGTCACCAAGAAGACGTTCACAGTATTGAGGTCCACCCAATCCGTCGATATAAGCCGAAAAGAACACCGTCATATTCACAGTAGCATTGACTGGGTTTTGTAATGGTTCACTGGAAATTGTGAAAACGGGTACAGTTGCTCCGTTTCCATACGTTACCGGGTGGCTACCAACAGCATTGTCGGTACGTTGTCGTTGAAGAACGGCTTCTTCAGCATCCAACCCTTCTACAAATAAGCGTTCAACGGGTTTGACATCCCACTCGACAAAACCAGGTTCGTATTCGGGGT
>CAJJCQ010000099.1 GCA_905182725.1 uncultured Candidatus Poseidoniales archaeon | reverse complement strand
GATGACCAAAAGGACGGGTAAAAGGCGGTTGACGGAAGTTGCATGCGTTGAGGACACTCTGTTCACCATCGTGGCCTGTTCAACCGAGTGTTAAACGGTTTTGCATTGAATGTTCAACAAAACCCCCCTCTACGAGGGGGCGAATGAGTATTGAGAGAGTGGTGCAGGGAGTGGGATACGAACCCACGAACCCATACGGGACCGGATCTTAAGCCCGGCGCCTTTGACCACCTCAGCCACCCCTGCAGACCTCCGAACTGCACAGAGGATTTGAAGAAAACCCCTAAGCACATTGCTTCAAGGTGAAACTGACCAGCCGCCATCAACATTGATTGTTTGGCCAGAAAGGTAGGTGGAATTGAGAAGAAAGAGGATGGCTTGAGCAACATCAGTTGGTTCACCTGCACGGCCCAGAGGTACTTTTTCGAGGACTGAGGCGAAGTGTTCGCTTTCCCAATCGGCGGCAATGATGGCACCAGGTGCAACACAGTTCACTCGGATTTCCGGAGCAAGGTCACCTGCTAAATTCATCATTAATTGACGTAAACCTGCTTTACTTGCTGTGTAATGTGACAAGCCTTTCCAAGCTCGTCCCAATGAAGTATCAATCATTCCAATTACACAACCTTGACCCGATTTGAGAGGCGTCAAAAGACCTTGTGTCAAAAGGAAGGGGACTTCGATATGAAGGCGGGTGTTAAGTCGGAGCGATTCAAGACTTACTGACGCATAGTCTTCTGAACTATAGATTGAAGCATTGTGAATTAGAGCATGTAATCCACCATTCAATTTTACTTTTTCATGGTTCAAAACGACCCCGATGAGCGTAGCCAAATCCTCATCGCTATTGAGGTCGGCTTGAATGATTTCAGCCTGTGCTTTTGAACCGTTTTTTTGCTCATATGTTTGAAGAATTGCTTGGGCTTCTGAGATTGAAGATCGGACGTGAATAAATACGAACCAATCATTGTCCAAGAGAAGAGAAACTGTTGCTGCACCAATACGCTTTCCACCACCAGTAATCAATGCAACTCGTTGCGCCATGAACTGTTCGAATCGTTCGCCCCTCATCAATGCTCTCAAAAAAAAATCATGCGAAAATGACATGGAATCTCGGTTTGCATAGTACATGACAAAAAAAGACCACGGCACATCTTTTTGAAAGGCAAAGCATAGGGTGAAACAAGGGGGAACATGTATGTCGAGCAAACAACTACCGATGGCGAGTAAAACGCCTCCTGCTTTACGTCCAAAACCAAAACGTGAACGGCTACCTGATTGGTTCCGTACAACTCTCCCCTCGGGAGAGCAGCAAGCTCTTTTCAACAAGACGAAAGCGGCTGTTCAAGACAATGCCTTACACACCGTTTGCCAAGAAGCGCGATGCCCCAATATCCATGATTGCTGGGCCAGTGGTGATGCAACATTCATGATTGCTGGGCAAGAATGTACACGTGGATGTCGTTTTTGTGCTGTTGGTACAATCAAAACACCTCCACCTCTTGACCTTGAGGAACCCTCGCACTTGGCAACTGCTGTTGAATCGATGAATCTTCGACACGTCGTTATTACGGTCGTCAACAGAGATGACATACCCGACAGCGGAGCAGATCACTACAAGCAATGTATTGCTGCTGTTCATGAACGCCAGCCAAATGTCACGCTTGAATTGCTTTGCTCAGATTTAGCAGGAGACCATGAGGCTCTTGCTCATCTTCTTGATGGAAGTCCACTTTCGGTCTTTGCCCACAACGTCGAATGTGTACCCCGCCTTGACAAAACCGTTCGTGACCACCGAGCATCCTTTTCTCAATCGCTCGAGATTCTCCGTCAAGCGAAAATCCTTCGGCCAGATATCATCACGAAATCTTCGTTAATGGTCGGAGTTGGCGAACGTGATGAAGAGATTACTGAATCATTACAACTGCTGCGTGATGCCGGTGTGGACCTCGTCACCATTGGACAATATCTTGCTCCTTCGTCAAGCCATTTGACGGTTGACCGTTTCCCGGAGCCGGAGATGTATGACACATGGGCAAAGGAAGCGATTACAATGGGTTTTGCTGGAATTGCCAGTGGACCACTCGTACGCTCATCATTCAAGGCTGGACTTTTACTGCGAAAAACACTGGATGCCGAGAACTCGGAAGTAATGCCTGGCGCATATGTGTATGTCGCTCAAGATGAAAACGATTCACCCGCACCTCTTAAGGGCGGGATGAACTGAGGTGGAACAATGACCGAGAGAGTGACTGCCACGACTAAGCCGTACACCATCGGTCGGCCTCCATTCCGACCTGGTGAAGATGCTGATTTTGGCGGAAAGTTTACTGAGCAGCCCGGCGATTTGAATCGGCCAGACCCTGCAAAGTGTTCTGCACAAGATACAGTCGCTCACGCATCAGGTTTGATTCGTGTTCTCAATGATGACGGTGTAGCAGAAGGTGAATGGAACCCTCTCTTGGATGCAGAGACCTTGATTCAAGGACTCGAATACATGATGCGTCTTCGAATATTTGATGACCGGATGATCAAAATGCAACGAACCGGTAAACTTTCGTTCTATATGCGGTCTTTTGGCGAAGAAGCAATTGCAATCGCCCAAACCATGGCGCTTGAAACACAAGATTGGATTTTCCCATCCTATCGACAACCTGGTGCTCAATTTGTTCGAGGACGCGACATGGTCAGTATGATTTGCCATTGCATCGGCAACACCGAAGATAATGTCAAAGGACGCCAGATGCCAGTCCACTATACTTGGAAACAAGGCCGATTCATTTCAATTTCATCTCCTGTAGGAACTCAATTCTCCCAAGCAGTCGGTGTAGCGATGGCAAGTGCATACAAAGGCGATGATGAAGTTTGTATCTCATGGCTCGGTGACGGAACATCTGCACAAGGTGACTATCACTACGCATTGAATTTCGCTTCGACGTTTAAGCCACCAGTCATTCTCAATGTAGTGAACAACCAATGGGCAATTTCAACTCACGCCAACCTTGCAACAGGTGGACGAACTTTCGCAGAGCGTGGATTAGCCTATGACATCCCCTCCTTCAGAGTGGATGGAAATGATTTCCTCGCACTTTACAGCGTAACAAAGTGGGCACGTTTGCGAGCTGCTGCTGGCAAAGGAGCAACCCACATTGAAGTGTATACCTACCGTGCTGGTGGCCATTCTTCTTCCGATGACCCCTCGGTATACCGCCCAAGTGATGAATTCAAATATTGGCCTGGTGGAGATCCTATCGAACGACTCAAAGATCATCTCATGAAAGCAGAACTGTGGAATGAGACCCGCCACACGGCATTGGCTAAGAAAATTGATGATGAAGTCATGGCATCATACAAAGCCGCATGTGAGTTTGGAGATTTGGCAAGTGGACCTTATCCGCCTGCATCAACTATTTTTACCGAAGTCTACGAAACTGTACCTTGGCATGTCCAAGAACAGAGAGAGGAACTTGGAAAGTGAGGTGAGATGATTTGACTGATATGAACATGATTAAGGCACTCAATTCCGCTTTGGAAGTACAACTTGAGAAGGACAAGAACGTCGTCATCTTTGGAGAAGATGTTGGATTCTTTGGCGGAGTATTCCGAGTCACTGACGGCTTGCAAAAGAAATTCGGAGAACACCGGGTCTTTGACTCCCCACTTGCTGAAGGTGGAATTGCAGCGATTGCAATGGGCATGGGCTTGAATGGCCTGCGACCTGTTGCTGAAATCCAGTTTGCAGACTATATCTTCCCAGCCTATGACCAAATTGTCAATGAAATTGCCAAAGTTCGACACCGTTCCGGTGGAGAGTTCACTGCACCATTGACATTCAGAACACCTGCCGGTGGAGGAATCAAAGGTGGCCACCATCATTCACAATCACCTGAGGCTCAATTCACCCATACGCCGGGTTTGAAGGTTGTTTACTGTTCAACTCCATACAACGCCAAAGGCCTACTGACCGCTGCGATCGAATGCAACGACCCTGTCATTTTCTTTGAACCAAAGCGTTGCTACCGAGGACCATTTTATGGCGACCCACACAACGTTCCTACATGGAGTGGTCATCCGGACGCTGAAGTTCCAGAAGGCCATTACATCGTTCCTTTGGAAGAAGCTCGTATCGTCCAAGAAGGCAGTGCTTGTACTGTGATTGCATGGGGTACCATGGTTCACATGTGTGAACAGGCTATCAAAGACTCTGGAATTGATTGTGAACTGATCGATTTGCAAACATTGGTACCTTGGGACCGAGATACTGTCGTCAATTCAATCAAGAAAACTGGTCGCTGCGTGATTGTTCACGAAGCACCAAAGACCAGCGGATTTGGTGCAGAAATGAGTGCATCAATTCAAGAACGATGCTTCTACCACTTAGAAGCACCAATTACTCGAGTGACCGGATGGGATACACCTTTCCCTCACACTACGGAATGGGATTATATCCCAAGTCCAGCACGAATAGCTGAAGCAATAAAGAAAACACAGGAGGAATAAATATGGGAACATTTGCATTTAAGATGCCAGATATTGGAGAAGGAGTCGTCGAAGGCGAAGTTGTAGAATGGATGGTCGCTGTTGGTGACATTGTCAAAGAAGATGATCCAATTCTTTCCGTGATGACCGATAAAGCAACCGTCGAGATCCCTTCACCTGTTGATGGGAAAGTAACTCGAGTCGTTGGTGAAGCCGGCGACACATTACCTGTTGGCGTCGTTTGTATCGAATTCGAAGTTGAGGGAGATGGAAACGCTGCATCATCAGATGACGCACCTGCACCAAAAGCAGAACCAACACCTACTCCAAAAGCAGCACCAACACCTGCTCCCAAAGCAGCACCAACACCTGCTCCAAAAGCAGCACCGGTTGCAGCAACACCAGCCGTTCAACGTGCAGCAGGAACCAAAGCATTGTCGAGTCCTGCCGTTCGACAACGTGCTCGTCAAGCCAACATTGACCTCAACATGGTCGCTGGGTCCGGACCTGCAGGTAGAATCAGTCATGCAGACCTTGATGCTCACATTGCCGGTGGAGCAAGTGGCGCAAGCCGTGCTCGACCAATGGGCGCTTCAGCTCGCACTGAACGGAATGGAACCGAAGAAATCAAGGTCATTGGTCTGCGAAGAAAGATTGCAGAAGGCATGGTTTCATCCTACACAACCATTCCTCACTTCTCTTACTTTGAAGAAGTCGATGTCACCGCTCTCGAAGATTTGCGTCAACATCTCAACGCTACTCGCCCTGAAGGTGCACCAAAATTGACCTATCTTCCTTTCATCATGCAAGCATTAGCCAAGGCATTGAGAGAACGTCCAGAATGCAATGCTGTCTATGATGATGATTCAAACATCGTCACACGACACGAAGCAATCAACCTTGGAATTGCAACTCAAACTGACCGTGGATTGTTTGTCCCTGTTGTCCAACACGTGGAAGCAATGGACATTTGGCAATCTGCTGAAGAAATGGTACGTGTCACAAGTGCAACACGAGACGGAAAAGCAACTGCAGAAGATCTTTCTGGCTCAACCTTCACAATCACCAGCCTTGGACGACTTGGAGGCCTCGGTGCAACACCAATTATTAACAAACCAGAAGTTGGAATTCTTGGCGTTCATAACGCAAAGGACCGTGCAGTTGTCAGAGATGGCAACATTGTCATTCGTCGAATGATGAATCTTTCATCATCATGGGACCATCGAGTTGTTGATGGCCATGACGGGGCAAGCCTCGTTCAAGTGGTGAAGTCTTATCTCGAACATCCGGCTACAATTTTCATGTGAGGTGCTAAAAAATGCAAACTAAAAAATGTCAAGTTCTCGTCATCGGAGCCGGCCCTGGAGGATATGTTGCTGCTATTCGTGCAGGACAACTCGGTTTGTCAACCATCATTGTCGAAGGTGAAAAAGCAGGTGGAACCTGTCTCATCAGAGGCTGTATTCCATCGAAGGCTTTGATCCACGCCGCACATCAATTCCACAAATTAGCAAAGCATGCATCAAATGATGGTCATATGGGAATCTCAATCCCCGGACCTGCTGAATTGAACATGGGTAACTTAGTCTCTTGGAAAGAAGGGATCGTCACTCGACTCAACAAAGGCGTAGAACATTTGCTCAAGAATGCAGGTGCTGAACTCATCATCGGGTGGGCAGAATTCCAAGATGCGAAAACTGTCAAAGTTGGTGAAGGAAAAGATGCCACCATCATCCAAGCTGAACATGTCATTCTTGCCAATGGATCTGTTCCAATTGAACTTCCATTCATGCCTTATGACGAAAACGTCATTTCCTCTCGTGAGGCTTTAACTCTTGAAGAATTACCAAAGCATATCGCCATTGTTGGTGGAGGGTACATCGGACTTGAACTTGGGATCACATTCCGTATGCTCGGTTCTGAAGTAACTGTTGTTGAAGCAATGGACAGTGTTCTACCAATCTTTGACAAGGAACTACGAAGACCGCTTGAAATTTCAATTAAGAAGCAGAAAATTAAGACCCATCTCGGTGTTTTCGCAAAAGGTGTTGAAAAAGCAAAAGATGGCCGCACACAACTCAACTTCATTGATAAGAATGAAAAAGACCAATCGAAAATGCAGAATATCATTGTCGACAAAGTACTGGTCACTGTTGGCCGTAAACCAAACTCAGCATCTTTGGCGCCAACTGGCGTTGCTTTGGATGAACGTGGGTTTGTAAAAGTCAACGACCGTTGTGAAACCAACATGCGTGGCGTTTATGCAATTGGCGATGTCTGTGATTCTGGAGAAATGTTAGCCCACGTCGCCTCTTTCCAAGGGGAAATGGTGGCAGAAATTATCGCCGGTCACAAGCGAGCATACGACCCAGTCGCTGTTCCTGCAATTGTGTTCACTGAACCTGAGATTGTATCCGTTGGACTAACACCTGAAGAAGCAAAAGCCGCTGGACACCCCGTGATTATCGGAAAGTTCCCCTTGGGAGCAAACGGACGTGCACTCACGCAAGAAGCAGAAAAGACTGCTGGATTTATTCGAGTCTGCGCACGAGAAGATGATCATCGTATTCTTGGAATCCAAGGTGTCGGAACTCACATCAGTGAACTGGTTGGCGAGTGGACACTTGCTCTTGAAATGGGTGCTTTACTCGAAGACATTGCTGGAACAATCCATGCACATCCAACCATGACTGAAATGACTCATGAAGCTGTTCTTGCAACACTTGGTCATGCGATTCATTCTGCTTAAGAAATAAGCAGTTGCCTACGAGCAAGGAAAAGAAGCGTGATGAAACGCACTCAGGGCCTCACCCGTAGGACTTGAAATCCCCGAGTGAAGGTTTACACCCTCGAGTATCTATAAAGTTCAATCAATCGACTCATGAACCGCAACTTAGGCAGTCATCAGGCGTATCAAGTGAACAAGCGATGGCTTCGAGACTTGAAATGTCTTCAGCGCGTTCAGCCAATCCACCAACAGTTTGGTCCTCGGCTTTCTTTGCTTCAACAGTGAATTGAATTGCATCTGCTGCAGCCTTGGTTCTCAGATAATACATTCCCGTTTTGAGTCCCTGCTTCCATCCATAGAAGTGCATTGAAGTGACTTTAGCCGGATTTGCATCAACCATGTGTATGTTGAGTGATTGACTTTGGTCAACGTATGCACCACGGTCTGCAGACATATCCAAGACGTGTCGTTGCCTGATTTCCCAAGTGGTTTTGTACAACTCTTTGACATGGTCAGGAATTCCTGCAATGTTCTGAACTGAACCCTTGTGACGAAGGATTTCGTCTTTCATCTCAATTCCCCAAAGTCCCAATTCAATGAGATCTCGGACCAGGTGTTTGTTCAATACAATGAATTCACCAGAAAGAGTTCGACGAACATAAAGGTTCGATGTGAACGCTTCGAAGCATTCATTGTTTCCAAGAATCTGTGAAGTTGAAGCAGTCGGCATTGGAGCAACGAGAAGCGAATTACGCATTCCATGTTCAACAATCTCTGCTTTCAGAGAAGTCCAATCCCATCGGCCACTGTGTTCATTCATTCCCCAGAGGTCGAATTGCAAATTACCCTTACTTGCAGGTGAACCTTGGAACGTTGAGTACGGCCCTTCGACCATGGCACCATCTTTAGAAGCGGTACAAGCAGCGAAGTAAATCGTTTCGAAAATTTCTTTGTTGAGTTTTCTGGCTTCTGGACTCTCGAAAGGCAACTTTAGAAGAGCAAAAGTATCAGCAAGACCCTGAACGCCAAGACCAATTGGGCGGTGACGCATGTTCGAATTACGAGCTTCTTCAACTGGATAGTAATTGACATCGATGACTCGATTTAGATTACCTGTTGCATGGTAAGCCACGTCATACAAGAGTTGATGATTGAAGGATTGATTCGCAACATCTACGTATTTGTTGAGAGCAATCGATGCGAGATTACAGACCGCAACTTCGTCTTTAGCAGTGTATTCCATAATTTCAGTGCAAAGGTTCGAAGAACGAATTGTTCCAAGATTCTTTTGGTTGGATTTTTCATTTGCTGCATCTTTGTACAACATATATGGAGTTCCAGTTTCGATTTGAGATTCAACTAATTTATCCCAGACAACACGTGCAGGGAGTGTTTCACGAGCTAACCCTTGTGCTTCATAGGATTCAAAGAGTTCTTTGAATTCTGCACCATAGGCATCTTGAAGCCCTGGGCATTCATTTGGACAGAAGAAAGACCAGTCGGCATTTTGTTCAACACGCTCCATGAACAAATCAGGTGTCCAAAGAGCATAGAAGAGATCACGTGCACGAAGTTCTTCCTTTCCGTGATTCTTTCTCAAGTCGAGGAAAGCAAGGATATCTGGATGCCAAGGTTCGAGGTAAATAGCAATTGAACCCTTGCGCTTGCCGCCACCTTGGTCAACATATCGCGCTGTGTCGTTAAAAACACGAAGCATTGGAACAATACCATTGCTCTGTCCATTGGTACCCTTAATGTAAGAGCCCTTAGAACGAATGTGGTGAATCGAGAGACCAATGCCACCAGCCGACTTTGAAATCAAAGCACACTGTTTGAGGGTGTCATATATTCCATCAAGCGAATCATCTTGCATGGTGAGTAAGAAACACGATGACATCTGAGGTGTTGGGGTTCCGGAGTTGAACAGAGTTGGTGTTGCGTGAGTGAAGTAGCCTTGACTCATCAGATCATATGTTTCCAGAGCTTTCGTGATATTGGAATGGTGGATACCAACTGCGACACGCATCAACATGTGTTGAGGGCGCTCAGCAATTTCGCCATACAAACGTAGTAAGTAGGAGCGTTCGAGTGTTTTAAATCCAAAATAGTCGTAATTATGATCACGAGTATAATCAACGTGGTTGTTCAAAATCTCTGCATTTTCCATTATGATTTCATAGACTTCTTCAGAGATAAGCGGTGCATGCTTACCTGATTCTGGATCAATGTATTCACGCAAATCGGTAATGACTTCTGAGAAGACGGTCTTCGTCGAGCGGTGCAGATCATCGACACAAATTCGAGCTGCAAGGCGGCTATAATCGGGATGTTGCGAGGCGAGAGAAGCTGCAGTTTCAGCAGCGAGTTGATCGAGTTCACGTGTTGTGACTCCATCGTAGAGTCCTTCGATGGTCAGTTTGGTAACATGTCCAGGGTCAATCCAATTTGGATCAAGACCATAGGTTAAAGTTTTGAGTTTATCGTGTATTGCGTCGAAACGAACATCTTCGCGCTCGCCTTCTCTATTGACTACTTGCATTGTCATTTTTTTGTCCTCCATTTATCCATTTGTGATTGCGCTACATTTTAGTTAATTCAATACGGTTCAAAAGTCTTCGTCTACTGAGAACCGTTGTTGGACACTTCCGAGGTTTCCACCGTCTTTGACACCGGCCTTCTGGTATTCGCCAACTCTCTTTTCGAAGAAGTTCGTTTTACCTTGCATTGAGATCATTTCCATCCAAGGGAATGGGTTTGTAGCATTATACAATTTAGTTGCGCCGAGTGAGACCATTAATCGGTCAGCAACGAAGCGGATATATTCTTGCATGAGGTCTGCATTCATCCCAATCAATGAGACTGGCAGTGCAGAAGTTACGAATTCAATTTCAATTTCCACTGCCTCAGAAATGATTCTGTGAATCATATTTTCTCCAGCTCCACGAATCAATTGGTTGTGGAGTAAGCATGCGAAGTCACAGTGAAGGCCTTCGTCTCGGGAAATGAGTTCATTCGAAAAGGTGAGCCCAGGCATGAGAGCGCGCTTCTTGAGCCAAAAGATAGCACAGAAAGAGCCGGAAAAGAAAATCCCCTCAACAGCAGCAAAGGCGACCAATCGTTGAGCAAAGGAACCCTTCTTACGAGATAACCAGCGCATTGCCCAGTCGCCCTTCTTTTTCACTGATGGGACCGTCTCTAGAGCGTTAAACAAGTGATCTTTTTCTTTATCATCAGTGATGTAGGTGTCGATGAGAAGAGAATAGGTCTCAGCATGGATATTTTCCATCATAATTTGGAAACCATAGAAACAGCGTGCTTCAGCCCATTGAACTTCATCAGCGAAATTTGTTACAAGGTTCTCATTCACAATTCCGTCGCTTGCAGCGAAGAAGGCGAGAACGTGTTTGAGGAAGTGGCGCTCGTCATCGCTCAATGACTTCCAATCTTTGGCATCTTCAGCAAGATCGATTTCTTCTGCAGTCCAAAAAGAGGCTGCGTGCAACTTGTACATTTCCCAAATTTCTGCATGTTGTATAGGAAACAAAACAAAGCGGTCAAGATTTTCTTGTAACATTGGTTCGATGTGTTCCTGAGAGAGGTCTAATTCAAACCCATCATTATTTGTAGATTTATTTCCGTGTTCGATGACCATGACTCTTACCCCCGTTTGTTTCACTTGCTGGAATTCATTTGCCCTCCGAGGTAGTGTATAGTATTCACCCCCATCACCCCATGTAGCGAGGTGGTTTGGAGAGTGTTTTGGATTTGCTAAAAACGGCCGCAGCGGTCAACAAAGCCAATATCCACCCACAGAGTATAAGTGCTGCATTACGACTGTAGTTATTACACTGCAATTTGTTGCGTTTCCACTCCAAACAGTTTTTCTATTTCAGAGAAATACTTGAGTTTGAAATCCATCATGAGAGAGGTACGTTTCCACTCGAACTGAATGAACGAGTTCTCGAAAGAATTCACAGTTAGAATTCTTCATTCTAAACATTATTTGTATTCAAGTCGAGCCCAATCCCCGTATCCCTGGGATGCTTGGACTTCCCAATGTAAAAGTTGAGGGACTTCATCAGGGTGAAGTTCTTCTATTTTCAGAAGAACGTGATCGAGTTGTGCAGAGCTTACTTTAATTTCAAGAGACCATTCGGAATTTGAATGAAGTTCTCCGTCCCAATTATACATTGAAACAATCGATTTCCTCTGAACGCATGCTGCGCCAGATTCAATTAAGAGTTGAGAGAAAGATCCAATTTCAAATTCCTTCCAAGAACTTGGAAGAGTTGTTTGAATGATGAACAGTGAGTCGCCCATAAACCTTGTAGAGCGTTACCGCCCATCAAAGTATGTGAGGGTGAATTCACTCGACCTTACGGACGCCGACAGCGTTAGGTCCTTTTGGACCTTCACCGACTTCGAATTCGACGGTGTCCCCGTCTGTTATTTCGCCTTCTACTTCTGAGATGTGAACGAAGAGGTCATTGCCACCTTCTCGTTCAATAAATCCGAATCCTTTTGTTTGGTTAAACCACTTGACTGTACCTTGTGCCACGCTTCGGGGTTTTGGTAGGGGTATATTATCTATGTGGGCAATTCCCCCTCTCAAATACCAATTTTTAAAGAGGAAATCACTGCCGAAAAGAGGCAATAGAGAGCAAATAGCCTCCAAAGTGAGGGGAAATAGAGGTGGAAACCAGAAAAGAGGCCGGAGAGCAGAAAATACTGAGAATGAACGATTTCAAATCTTTTTTTAAAGAATTCACGATCTGATTAAAGCACGCCAAAGTTACTTGACATCGGAATGATTGGAAAGAGTGGGTCCTCGAATTACTTGAACCAACAGTAGAACTCATGGGAGACTTCATCGATGCTGAAGAAAACAGATGGTGGTTAGGCCTTTGAAAGCTTTGATGTATGTTGCTGTATTCTCAATCACGCCACTCTATTTCTATTTCACATAATTTCAATGAGTGTGAATCACTTTTTATCTTTCCAAACATGGAACCCGTCGTCTTTTGAGTACCAGAACGTTCCGTTCTCGGCTTGCTTCGTCCACTCATCGCGCTTAACACGGCCAGGGAAGAATTCGATGGCGATGTTAACCTGTTCTTCAATCTCGGAAGTCATCTTAGCAAGTTGCTCAAATCGGTAGATTCAGACATTACAAAGACAAGCGTCAAGAACCCCCTCAAATCTAACAAAGGTATGGAAAGAGTCCAACTCACTGTAGAATTTGCTCGGCTTGATGAAGAGGCCCGTTTGCCAACCCAAGGCTC
>CAJJCQ010000098.1 GCA_905182725.1 uncultured Candidatus Poseidoniales archaeon | reverse complement strand
AACATCGATGCTTTGGCAAGTGATTACTGGGGCGTTCATATCGCTACAGATATTGGACCAATGACGCATTGGAACAGTAGCTCATCTTTCTTTGAAAATGGAATCCCATCCTTCCAAGTCTTTGGTTGGCCTGTAGAAAAAATGGTCAGTGATGGAGACCATCTCCTAGTATTTGGTGGAAACGGAGTTTCAATTGTTGAAGCTCGGACAAATTCGCATCAAAACCTCAAGATGATTTCAATGCCGTTGCTTACCGGTGGAACAATTTCTCCAGATTATATTTGGCTCACAACAGATGGTGAGGGATTATATGGATACGAAAATAATCCCCAATATACTGAAATTGAACGCGTATCAATTCGATATGCAGACCCGTTAAATGTGGGCTTCAATTTAGCATCGAAAGACATCACTGACATGACCCACCCTGGAATGAGTATTACACTTGCTGACCTCAACTCAACGGTTGCTCTCGACTCGACACAAGGAGTTGCGGGAACCAATGGTATCTTGTTCCAAACTGTGCCTTTGGCATTTACCTCTCCAGTGAACAATGCGGCAACGTGGGCTCAATCAAAGAGCCTCAAATACAATGCAACCATTGAACTCAACAATAATCCTGACTTTGAAACGACAATGCAACTCGCTGTGGATAACGGCATTATTGTCAACGGAACACAATACATGCGAATGACCTTGCGCTCTCCTTCAAACGGATCGATTCATGTTCGGCTCATCTATGATTATGTCCGTACTGAAACACCGATTTCTATGACCGAGATCATCGACAGACCTGATGACGGCGGTGGAGCATTATTAGCCAATTGGAGTCTTGTTCATGATGATAACTTCGCCCGATACCTCGTCTACGTCAATGAAGGCCCTGTTTGGACAGTTGACGGCGGCATACTCACTGCAGATGACCTCGCTGGACGCACGATTGACAAAGCAGTCTCCTTGCACAGCCGTCTTTCCAGTGAAGTAACTACTGCGAATGGAGTTCCCTTGATTGATGGTGAGCAATACTACGCAGTCGTTGTTGTTGAATACGACGACGGTCACCTCGGAACCCCCTCTCCAATTATGGGTCCTGCTTCACCAACCAATGAGGTCCCTCTCTCCCCATTATGGGCCAATGCTGGACCTCACGATGGCGGCGCTGATGGCGATTTAGAAGTTGAATGGGCTCGCTGTACTTCTTTGGATTTAGCAGGCACTATGATTTATGCTTCAACCAGTTCTATGACCGATGTTTTGGGATTGATGCCAGCAGCTGAAGTTGACAAGACGGAAGGAAACATGACGGTTTTGTCACTTGATGCTGGACAACCTTACTGGCTTGCACTCACATGTGTCGATGAATCAGGTCAAGAGGATGTGATGAATCCAACAATCATTGGACCTGTTGTCCCTACGGGTGGCTTGAACGACAACACTGCACCTCCAAAGATGGAGAATGTTACTGCTATCGATACACCTGACGATGATGGAGGACGAATCACTGTTTCATGGAATACCAACCCAGCAGAAGACTGCACGTTCTACGCTGTATTTATTCGATTGTCATCGGGCGATTTTGATGGCGAGACTATTCCATCCGCTTCTGTTGCAAACAGTGAATATTCTCAAGCGAAAATCATTGATGACTGCTCTGAAACTTCAACAACTGTTACGAGCATCGACGGTGTTGCACTTCAAGATGGACAAGCGTACTATGTTGGTGTTGTTGCTTACGATGATTGGCTGAATGCAAATCTTGATGATGTTGATTTGGTACAAGTTACCCCTCTACGCAACATTGCTGGAGGCAGCACAACTCCTGACCGAGTTGGTACAGTCAATGCCTTTGACCATCCTGATGATGATGGAACTGCAATTGATGTCATCTGGTCCATTTCGGATGCTGATGATTTTTCTCACTACATTGTATGGGCTGCTGACCAACCAATCTCTGACCTTTCGATCGCTTGGGCCGCATTTGGCGATGATGAAGGGAAATGCGCTTGTTTGAAGATTAACAAACAATGGATTGATGAAGATTACAACCCGATTGAATTATCGATTTCGACCGCTCTCTATGGCGGCGAATCAATCATTGATGCTACACCACAAATCATCAAGCCGGATGTTGAACTGTTTGTTGTGGTAACCGTGCACGACCTTGCTGGAAATGTCTATCTCACAGACTTACCTCAAGCCACTGTAATTCCAATTAACAACCTGGACGATGTTACCGCACCAGCACCACTGGAAACACTCGAACTGTATGACCGTCCGAACGATGACGGTAGTGCGTTGCTTCTCGACTTTGAGTTGAGTGACGAAAGCGATGTTGCGAGTTATGAGATTTATGCTGCTACCTGGTCTTTTGATGCTGTTGGCATGGGAAGTACAGGACCTGCAACGCCAGTTGCTGTTCTTTCACGGCTTCCTGAACTGCCACTTACCATCCAGATTGTTGCCGGAGATACACCCGTAATTGCTGGACAAGAGATCTGGGCTGTTGTGGTCGTACGAGATACCGCTGGCAATGCTCAAGAAATTAATTTGGCAAGTGTTTCGGCTCAATCGGTTGATGATGGAGTCGATGACTTAGGTGGATACCTCAGCGAAATTGAAGATATTGTGTTGTCCTGGAATTCGGAAAAGAATATCTTGGTAGAATGGACGCATGCTACCGACTCGAGTGTCCGTGGCTATCGCGTTTACATTTCGAACTCTGACTTTTCTTCAAACTCTGAAGCTGATTTTGTTGCAGAAGTGAAGGCGTCGAATTCATTCCTTATTACTCCAAATAATTACGACCCCTTGGTGAATACATCTGCTTGGTATATCGCAGTAACACCATTCGATGACCTCTTTGAAAGAGAAGAAGTTGATGCAATGATGCTCGATATCTTTGGAAAGGATACCACGAACTCTGATGGAGAGGAAGAGGCGACGAATGAAAACCAGTTCTCATCTCTTCTTACCACGCCAAACCTTTTGGCAGCAGGACTGTTGATTATTGCGCTTCTTTTACTGGTTGCCATTGTTCGCTCACGTGGAGGACAGCGTGGCCGAAACCAAACACTCGAATTGCAAGAAGCAACATGGGGTATTCAAGACGATAATTGGGATGGTGTCAACGTCCCTGCTCCACCTCCAATGGCAAGCAAGGCTGTACCCGCTCTTGATTCAAATCAAGGTAAGGACATCTATGCAGGAGCACAAGGTATTGACAATCAGGACCTCTATGGTCGACCTGCATACCAACCACCACAGCCAGTCATGCAACCTGCTCAAAATAATGCATTATTGAACGACCTTGCTGGACCAACGTCGCCACAACTTCCTCAAGCGAGCATTGATACATCATTCTTGGATGACTTGCTTTGAGGCGTATC
>CAJJCQ010000097.1 GCA_905182725.1 uncultured Candidatus Poseidoniales archaeon | reverse complement strand
GCAATAACCCCTAACGGGTCAAAGAAAACCTTCCAAAATGTTCCTTCGGGGTCTTCTTTGATTTTGTTTTTGAAGTTGGCTCGACCTTGTTTTGACAGTACATTGAGAACAGAAGGCTCTTCCCCTGTTTTGGCTTCATGGTATGTTTTCCATCCCAAGTAACGAACACCAGCAACGAGAACACCAGCACCAGCAAATGCAACATTCTTGATGGATTGAGTCGTTTGTAGTGCTTCAAGAAACTCTCGTTATTTACAACAGGACTACGGTGCCGTCACCGGTACGGAATTCAAAGGTAAAATCACCAGGGTGTGTGAGCTCATACACTTCCCGTATATTTTGGAAAAGATTGCTTCGGACCGCCTGTTGTAAGGACTCTAATGTAAAACCAAGAATGATGAAATGGCGAGTAATTCTACCACAACTTCGTAAATGCCGACGCAGAGTTTGGCCAAGTGACTGAGAAATCAAATCAACATGAATGGCGCAAGTATCATGACAACTTCCACCCGGTCGACCGGGATAGCAATTCACATTGCCTCGAACGCCTCCTTGGTCAAAGAATCGATGTGCAAACTCTGCGTCATCGAGGTAGTCTGGGTCAATTCTCCAACCGTCTTGTGCAAGGCCGCAATGATTGCAAAGTACGTTTCCGGTCTCGATGAATCGGTGTTGTGGTTCATGACCACCTTCACAGTGCGGACCGTTCAGTGTTTGTATGTTTGACATATTGACAATGCCGGCATTACTGTGTGTTCTGTGTGGTAAAGGGATAAAATTTCTCATACAGTACCAGTGAATTCAACACTATATGTACTGTTCAATCATTCCCATTCAATGGTGCCAGGTGGTTTGTGTGTGATATCATAGACAACACGGTTTGCTGCACCTTTGACGGTATTGGTAATGCGGGTACTGATCTTCTGAAGAATGGCGTGAGGGATTTCAGAGTATCGGGCTGACATTCCATCAATGGACTGCACAGCACGAACGACAATCGTCTCACCGTAAGCACGCACGTCTCCATGAACACCGACGCTTCGGACTGGAAGTAAAGCAGCAAAATATTGCCACGGGATTTCCATCTTACCTTCTGCGGCAGCCAATTCGAATTCTTCTTCAACGATTGCACAAGCTTCTCGAACAACTGCAACTCGTTCACGAGTAAGGTCACCAAGAGTACGAACTGCAAGTCCAGGCCCCGGGAAGGGCTGACGCTCAGCAACATTGATTTTGAGAGTCCGAGCAAGTTCTCGGACTTCATCCTTGTAAAGGTCACGCAGAGGTTCAACGACGACAAGAGTCATGTCTTCAGGAAGTCCACCGACATTGTGATGTGACTTGATGGTATCACGAACACCGCCACCAGATTCAATCCAATCCGGTGCAATGGTCCCTTGAACCAAATATTTAGCACCGCATTTTTTTTGTTCATCTTCAAAAATACGAATGAATAATTCACCGATAACCTTACGCTTTTGCTCAGGTTCAGTAACGCCTTTGAGTGCTTCAAAATAACGGTCTGCCGCTTTGACTGTCACTAAGTTCTTGATACCTTGAGCTGCCAAGAGTGCTTCGATCTCTTCAGTTTCACCCTTGCGCATAAAACCCGTATCGACATAGACACAGTGGAGCTTGTCGCCGACTGCTTGGTTGGCAATTACGGCTGCTACAGTCGAATCAACGCCACCTGAACAAGCGATGATAGCAATGTCATCAATAGTTGATTTGAGTGTCTCGATTGATTCCAGAATAAATTCATTGGAATCGAACATATCACAGACCACCATTGACTTCGCGGTCTTGGGCCTTTACTCGCTCAATTTGATCGAGTTTGTTTTGTTGCAATGCTGCTTCGAAAAGAGGGTTTTTGAGTGCGAGTATCTGTGTAGCGAGGTAGCCTGCATTATCACCACGGTCAACACCAACGGTAGCAGCAGGTACGCCTGGAGGAAGTTGAACGATCGAAAGCAGAGAATCGAATGGGACTTTACCGCCACAAGGGACGCCGATAACCGGCTTGGTTGTGAGTGCAGCAACTGCACCTGGTAGAGCAGCCGCTAAACCGGCCATAGCGACAAAGATTTGGCACCCATCGGCTTCGGCTTTTTGCACGATATCTTCTACGAATTTCGGGGAACGATGAGCGCTTGCGACTCGTAATTGGTAACTGACGTTAAAGTGGTCGAGAATTTTAGTACACTTTTCAGCGACCGGCATGTCTGACGAGGAACCCAGCAGTATGGTGACATCCATGTTACTACGCCGGCGCGGGTGGTTCATCAAGATGTCTCTTGACAAGAGAGGGAATTTAGAGCAAGAATTCATTCTTCTTGGCTTGAATCTTCAAGGTTAAATTCAGGCCATTCAATTCCAAAATTGAGGTTTTTGAACTCCTCTGGTGATTGACATCCGAACAAATCAAATCTCAAAAACGCCGAATCGCCATCGACTGTACCGTAGAGTTGAACAAATTGATTGCCGTTGAACCGCTTGATCGCCATACAAGTTTGTGAGAAACGAGTGGTTTTGACATCCCAGCCACTCAACGCATCGACAGGTAACTTTTCCTTCACATCCCAATCCATCTCAAACACATAGCCAGCGTCTTTGAAAATGAAATCCAAGGCCTTGACCAGAAGATAAATCGAAACTGAAGAATACAGGAGGCCAAAGAGAACAGAAACAGTACCCTGTGTCACTAATGCCCACACCATGGCACCGAAACAAATCGACACCAGACCAACTCCGACTTTCGAAGCATTCAGTGTTCCAACACGGCTGGAAACTCCAGCTAGGCCTCCAATCAGCATCAGAAGCATACTGGTTGCTCCGAACCAAGGAATGAACTCACTCGAAACCCCAGTGAACCACATAATCCAAGAAAAAGCGAGTGGTAGAAACCCCCAAGCCATCGGGAAAAGAGCCTTTGAAGCCCGATTTTCAATCTGGACGGTGCGCCATCCGAATTTGCGCATCTTCCGGACATCCATGTCCACGCCACAGATTGGCGCTATATACGCATTTCTTATTCATCATCGTAAGGATGACGAAGACAGAGATTACGGGCAGCATACACTTCATCGACACGCCGAACAGGTGTTGTGATCGGTGCTGCGTGAAGCGTTTCTGCATCAACTTGGAGAACTTCAGCGAAGTGAGTTGCGAAGTCATCCAGAGTTTCTTTGCTTTCTGTTTCCGTTGGTTCAACCATCATGCATTCTGGAACAACCAATGGGAAGTAAACGGTTGGTGCCATGTAGCCTTTGTCGAGCAATCCCTTAGCAACGTCCATGGCAGAAATGCCATGCATCTCCAAAGCAGGTGCTAAAGAGAGCGTAAACTCGTGCTTGGCAACGACTGCTTCTGCGCCATCACAAACCATTGAATCAACACCAGCCGCTTTCGTAGCCTTGTGAATCGCATGACGAAGATAATTGGCATTGAGCACAGCGTGTTCAGACATGGTCTTCAAGCCACGGCCGTAGCGTCGGTAATACGCCCAACATCGAATAATTGCACCTGCATTACCGTGCCATTGCTGAACCTTACCGATGGTGTGCTTCGGTTGATACCAGCCATACCACATGTTGTCAATAGCCGCGTTTGATTCATCACCAACTGGAGCACGTTGCTCAACCAGTGGACCCGGTAAGAATTCTGCAAGATGAGATTTGACGCCGATTGGACCGGAACCAGGACCTCCACCGCCGTGTGGTTGGCTGAAGGTTTTGTGTAAATTGAAGTGAACTGCATCGAATCCCATAAGACCCGGTGAAGTGATGCCCAAAATAGCATTGAAATTCGCTCCGTCGTAATACATTTGACCGCCGACGCCATGGACGATAGCCGATGCTTCAAGAATGTCTGGTTCAAACAAACCGAGGGTGTTTGGGTTGGTAATCATCATGACTGCGGTGGTTTCATCAGCAACAGCCCGTAATGCTTCAAGGTCAATTCGACCATCGGCTTTACTTGGTATCTCAACAATTTCAAAGCCGCACATAGCAGCACTTGCGGGGTTGGTTCCGTGAGCAGAGTCCGGTACGATGACTTTGGTACGTTGGGTCTCGCCACGAAGTCGGAAATACTCCTGAACACAGCGAACGGCGGTGAACTCACCTTGAGCGCCTGCAACAGGCTGTAAGGTGACTTGATCCATACCTGAACAAATTTCAAGCATGTATTGCATCTCATAGAAAATCGCCAAGAGACCTTGAATATGATGCTCTGGTTGGTGCGGATGTATATCTGCAATACCTGGAATTTGTGCAATCACTTCATTGACACGAGGATTGTGCTTCATTGTGCACGAACCAAGTGGATAGAATCCAGTATCGATACCAAAGTTTCTCTTTGAAAGCCAGGTATAGTGTCGAACCATTTCAGGCTCAGACAAACGGGGCCAACGTGGAAGGGATTTACGAGCCAAACTGGCAGGTAATACAATCGATGATTCCGGAAGAACTGGAGCTGGTTGCGAATACCCTTGCCCTTTCGCACCATTGAACTCAAACAAATTACTCATGCGTTCACCTCCTGTGAGGAAGCCCAAGCAGTAAGATGGGTAATCAACAAATCGATTTGCTTCTCGTTGGTTTGGTCTGTAAAGGTGGCGAGGAGCCAGTTCTTCCGTTCTGGATACCATGCTGACAAATCAAATCCACCAATAATACCAAGCGCATCTAAATGAGCCAAGCAATCTTTACTTGAGCCTGGCAATTCAATCACAAATTCATTGAAATGGTGACTGGTAGAGTGCGGTAGAGTGATCTTTTCCACTCGACTCAATTTTTGCTTTGCTAAGATACAGGCAGTCATGTTACGCACGGCCAATGTCTGTAGACCCTCAGGACCAAGTAACGACATGTGCATAGCACCCATCAAAGCAATCAGAGTTTCATTGGTACAGATATTTGATGTTGCACGATGACGACGAATATGTTGCTCACGAGTTGATAATGTCAGACAATAAGCGACCTTACCATCAACATCGAGACTGCGACCAACAATACGTCCTGGCATCAAACGCAGATAGGTCTTGGAGCATGCAAAGATTCCATAGATTGGGCCTCCACCGGTAACGGGACTTCCAAGAGGTTGTCCTTCACCAACGACAATATCTGCTCCAAAATTTCCAGGGGCTTCAACCAGGCCCAGTGAAACAGGTTGAACGGCTACAATAAGAGCAGTGTTTTCACCGATGATCGATTTGATTTGTGAAACTCCACTGTCTAAGATTCCAAGAGGGTTTGGTTGTTCAACATAGACGCCACATGAACCTGCAGCCTCAGTGACTGATTCGAGGTCAAGGGTTCCATCTGGATGATGACGGAGGAGTTTGATGTTAATCTCAGCACCTTGGCAATAATTACTCATCACTGAAAGGCGGTCTGGTGGAGTTAATTCCGAAACATAAACCGTGTTCTTCTGAGTTGCTTTTCGGTTGTGTACTCGAACACAACAGGTCAATGCTTCTGCAGCAGCAGTCGAACCATCATACAAGGAAAGATTAGCAATTGGAAGTCCGACAAGTTCTGAAATCAAAGTTTGGAATTCCCACATTGCTTGAAGCATACCCTGGCTCACTTCAGGTTGGTAGGGTGTATATGCGGTGAGAAATTCACCTCGAGTCACTAATTGGAAGACAGAAGCAGGAACATAATTCCGATATAATCCCGCTCCTAAGAAAGAAACGCGTTCACCCATGGCCACATTTGCCCCGAGCAATCTTCGTGCATCTGCAAGAATCTCTTCCTCCGATTGTGGAAGTGGAAGCGGCAGCGCCTCAGTCATCCGTACTTCGGCAGGAATATCTGCGAAGAGTTCCTCCATTGAGGACATTCCCATAGCGGAAAGCATTTCGGCCTCGCGGCCCAAGTTCGGTAATTGGTCGACCATATCATCACTTACGCCACGGGGGTGCAACTTAAACCAAACGCGAGACGCCCTTAATTATCGCTCTTCTCAAGGATGACTTTGAAAGGCCGAATACCTCATGTTCTCCGTGGACATGGACCGGACATGGCGAGTATTGCAATGGTTGTCACCAATGCTTGTTCTCCCGACCCGAGAGTCTTACGACATGCTGCTTGGCTTGCACATGAAGGGCACGATATCACCGTCCATGCGTACGACCGCCAAGAGCAATACCCGATGAGTGAATCACACAAAGGCGTACGAATTATGAGGTACCACCTCGGGAAAAGCCCCTACGGTGGGATGCTCAAAACTGCGTTCGGAATTCGTAAATTCAATCAAAATGTTTCCCGTGGTTTAGCCACAAATCGACCACAAGTGATCTATTGCCATGATGCTGACACTTTGGTCATTGGTTGCCATTTGAAAAAGAAATACAACATACCTCTTGTCTTTGACATGCATGACTTACAGCATACATGGATACGGATGCCTTCGTCCAATTCTCTGATTCGAAAAATTCTAAGTTGGTGGATGGAAAAACAAATGCTACGCCGTTTGAAACATGTCGATTTGATTCTTACCACCAGTGGGAAGATTTCAGATGAAAGTACCTCACCAGGATTTAGAGAATATCTACAAGCACACGGACAGGAAGCAAGAGTCATCGAAAACCGACCCGAATCAGATGAATTGGTTCAGAAGTCGACTCGAGATGGATGGTGCGTCGGATATCTGGGCCGGGTACGCGAAGTTGAATCGTTTCAATTGCTTCTCGAAGCTGTTCTCTTGATGGAACCTAAGCAACGACCAAGGATACGTATTGCAGGAGATGGGGTGGCGTTTGATTCAGTCTCACAACTGTTGAATACTGCCAAGATAAATCACGATTTACAAGTCGAAATAACTGGAAGTTTTGACACAGAGGAATTCCCCAAAATCATACAAGAGGTTGATGTCATGTATGCAATGTATTCACCTTCAAGAGGCAATATTTTGCAAGGAGCGATTCCAGTAAAAATGTTTGATGCTGCAGCCCATGGAGTTCCTTCAGTCGTCAATTCGGGATGTTTGATGGGAGAGATTGCTGAACATGAGGAAATAGGTCAAAGTGTCGAATGGATGAACTCAGCTCAATTATCAGAGAACCTGTTTAATTTACGCGAGGTTAAGGTACAATTGAATACAACTTCAGAACGAGAAAGAAAACGTTTCCTTGAAGCCTTGAATACATTGATCAAATGAACGGTGGCCGAACAACAACTGCCTTGACAGATTTTCGAGGGCTTGCAACGATGAGTACTTCATCGCCTTCCGAGACTGAATGCAAATATCCAATTCCAATGCCGACGTTGTCAAGACTTGGAGCAGGAGCGCCAGAGGTCAGTCGACCGAGTGAGGTTCCATCCAATGTTGTCACTTCTTTACCCGGCCTTGGCAAAGGACCCTTTTCGAGGTAACGAATACCCCACCATCGTGCATCATTCTCATCATGCCCGATCACTCGATGCTTTCCGATGAACTCATGTTCAAGATCAAGGCCAAAAGGTACGTTTGTTTCCCACGAGTCTCGACACAAGAAGGCATCAGAGTCATCTACTGCTAATGGAGGCCAACAAAAGTCAACGCCAGATAATAAGAATCCCTTCTCAAGACGAAGCGTATCTCTCGCTCCAAGTCCAACTGGAGTCGCTCCGGCTTGAATGAGGTTTCTCCAGAGCAGTGGAGCTTGGGCATTTGGTACAAAGATTTCATATCCTGCTTCACCAGTATATCCGGTTCCTTGAATCCAACCTTCAATTCCGAGGTCGTTTTCTCCGATACGCTGCCATTTGAAACGGGCAACATGATTTGATTCACCCAAGACCGAGGAAAGAAGAGAACGAGCATTCGGACCTTGAAGTGCCATAATCGAAGTCTCATCAGAAAGATTTTCCAGAACAACAGACCCGTCTTCTGGCAAGTGAGATGAAAACCAATCCCACATGACTTGAATCATCGATGCATTCGGCACGCCAAGAAGCTCTTCATCAGAGACGACTGCAAAAATCATGTCATCAATAAGTTGGCCATCATGGTCAAGAAAGTGAGTGTATGCACAGCGAGGAGCTTGTACGTCAGTCACTTTTTGGGTTGCAAGAGTTTCCATCCATTGCTTTACTCGTGCTCCGGTAAATCGGAAAGCACCCATGTGAGACACATCAAAAAGGCCAGCACTGGCACGGGTAGCAAGATGTTCTGCTTTGATGTTTGAATACCAAATCGGCAATTCAAAGCCATGGAAGTCAACGATATTACCGTCAAGAGCGACATGCTCATCATACAACGAAGTTCGAACTGGTGCCCCATCGCTCATAGCAATGGCATTTCGAGCCGCCCCTTAAACTCAAGCAATCGCTCGCATGCTCTGAATCTAATTTTTACATCCGGCAAACTTATCATTGAGCAAAAGTGCTTCATGGTGAATCAGTAAGGGAAGTACATCCGTACCATCGGACCATTGCCCCATATTGGTGAGTAATGGAGAGTCGATCAAATGTTCATAGGCCCAAGATTCAGTGATCACATCGCCTCGACTTCGAGCGACTACCCAATCTGCTTGTGCATCAATTCGTCGATAGATGCCCCAATCGGCGAGCGTGTCATGGACTGAATCGGTCGGAAGGTAGTGTGAGCCGACCAAACGGGGAAAGCCATACAGGTCGCTTTGCAATTCAATGAGCAGCACATGTTCTTGCGGGAGCATAGAGAACATGGCTTGATGATGAACACTGTAACAAACATCGACGGACATGTCATCAATGCCTTGAGCAATGTGAACCATCGTCGATTCTGGAAGACGCGACATGTTTGGTTGTAATTCTGGATGACTTGGACGAGTCCATGGAGATTCAAAATCGAGGAAAAGAGTCTCATTCCCCCAATGTCGTTCCATCGATTCATACAAACTGAGGAACACATAAGCGCCTCCTAAACTATGACCACCGAGCCAAAGATGCGAGGGGTCAATGGTGTGATTCCCGAGAACTGCGTCGATTTCAGCAGACCTGTTGTCCTGAAGAGCAACACGTTCAAGTTCATCAAAAGCAGCCTCAAAAGCTTGTGCACGATACTCGTGATGAGGCCAGTTTGAAGCACCAAAGACGTCAAAGTCATCAAAACCATCTGGAATCTCTGGATTGATATCGGAAGGATATTGAACAAAAGCCACAGCCATACCTTTCGCCGAAAGATGAGCGATCCAATCGGTGTATTCCTCATACGTCGGATAACCCCAACCGTGGGTTAAAACCGCAAGTGGAATGGTTTGAATCTGCGAATCTTCAGGCAGTAATGGAAGCGTCAAATACACGGAAAACTCGATGTCTTTTTCTCGGTCACCACGAATATCCTGAACTTCCTGAGGCACAGGGTAAGGATGGATGGAAAGTGAAGTGTCAAACGGTCCCGGGTCAGCACCGTAGCCGATAAGAGGTGCAGGCGGAGGCGATGGAGCCATTCCAATCATTGCAGGAATACCTGGCATAACCAACCATGCAGCAAAGAAAACCCCTGCGATATGCAATGCATGCTTTCCAATCAAGAGTGGTTTGCCGTCTTTAGGAAGATGTGGGAATCCACCGACCATCAACAAGATCGAAAGAAGAAGGAAACCATACAAGGTTGGGAGTAAAAGGAATGCACCCCGCAAGTAAAATTGGTCAAGAGCGAAAAAGAGTCCAATGAAACCAACGATAAAACCAATGAGAAGAGTGCCAATGGCATTGGCCCAACGCTGATTCTCACGGCCTTTGAGTTGCCGTTGGAGAACTAAAAACGTGACGAAAAGTAAAGCACTCATCAAGAGCGTGAAGACAGAGATACCCTCACGCAATGACATGGTCCATTGCAATGTTCGGTATGCATATGGCCAAATAGCATCACTGATATCTTTGCCAGAAAGAAAACGATAGATCGGTTCAAACACTGAAAGAAGAAACCCGAGAAGGAAAACGAGTGGGAAAAAGATTGCATGCAAATACACCCTTTCCCACACAGGAACGCTTTCAGTTTCTTCGTCCATGGTCATTGTTCACACCTTGGGTTCAAAAAAGGTCGTTTCTTTCTTGAGTGCTTCAAGAGTTCAAAATGCATGTTCACTCGGCAATCCACGAACAACTTCACTGAGGAGGAGCGTGAGTTCCTCCAGCAAGCTATCAAGCGTATGCGTACTGATTTTTGGATTAGAAATCACTGCACGGAAAATTACATCTTCGCCGATATTTGAACGGCTGACCATGAAGTTTCCATTTTGCATCATTCGACGACGGATTTCTGAATTCAATTCGTTGAGGTCACCAGCGTAGTCTTTTGGAGAGAAACGGAAACAGACATTGGTCCACATTCGAGATGACATCAATTGTAAATCATCGTGTTCGAGAATTCGTGTTTCCAAATGTTTTGCCAGATCCATGTAGTCATCAACCAGCGAAGCCCATCCGGCATCACCACATTCCCGCCAAGCGAGCCAGAGTTTGAGAGCATCATTTCGCCGACCACATTGGAGTGAATAACGACCTGCATCAATGTTACGAGATTCTTCATGGAACAGATAGTGGGCAACGTTTCCATGGGCACAGACTCGAGCTAAAAGTTCTGAATCCTTCACCAAAAACGCACTACAAATCAAAGGCAAGCCCATCATTTTGTGGGCATCCCAGCAAACGCTGTCTGCTGATTCGACCCCTTCCATAAGTGAACGGTGTTCCGTTGAAAACAAAGCCGAACCACCCCATGCGGCATCGACGTGGTGCCAAAGCCCCTCTGCATGAGCAATGTCACCAATTTCTTTGAGTGGGTCGAATGCCCCACGAACAGTAGTTCCTGCGGTAGAGACAACACAGAATGGAATGCCACCTTCTCGACGGGTTCGTTCAATTTCATCTGCTAATGCCGATGGGCGCATGCAGCCATTTTCATCACAAGCGACTTTGATGAGGTTCTGATGGCCAATTCCGATCACATTAGCAGACATGAGGACTGAATAATGCGATTCACTTGAAACATAGGCAACCAGCGAACGACCGTCAAATCCAGTTTGAGTCGAAGATGGGTGCATTTTTTGTCGAGCGCATAACATTCCAAGCATGTTTCCGTTGGAACCACCGGTCGTGAGTGTACCCGCACCGTCTGAGAAACCAACAAGCTCACCCATACGATTGAGGATGGTTTGTTCAATGAGAGTAGCCAAAGGTGCCAGTTCATACGTGTACATCGAGGTATTTGTGAGCGTAGCAATGATTTCACCTGCAAGTCCTGCAGTGTTTATTCCACCCCAGAGTGGATTCATGAATTCTGGGCGATTGGTTTTGACGCATGAACGAAGGTAGGTATCGATATCATCGAGTACTGCATCCATGCCGTTTCCTTCAAGTGGCAATTTGAGGTCTGTAGTCTTGGAAAGAGATGTATGTGGCATTGGTTCAGCCACTTTACCAGGTTCATCTGCAGCACGGAGATATTTCAAAACCCGATCAGCAATCTCTCCGATGAATATCTCTAACTCCATCCCAACCATTTGCGGGGGGGTGGTCGGGGTTCTTAGTGTTCTTGAAGAATGTATCTCGGAAAGAGAGATGTTGAATACAAAAAAGCATATATAAATGCTGTTAAAATTGAAATGAATAGGAAATTATGCACATCCAATAAAGGGACAACACAAAACTGTAAATATTTTTATTCTTCGAATTAATCTCGTGAGAATCGAAATGTTATTGATTTATCGATTCGATACCGAGGGGCGAATGGGTGAATCAACCGAAATTCTCCTTTGCCAACAAATAATGCTCTGATATGACCGATCTGCTTGAAGAAAGCCATGCAACTTGCATAAATCATGAGTAACATTGAATAA
>CAJJCQ010000096.1 GCA_905182725.1 uncultured Candidatus Poseidoniales archaeon | reverse complement strand
CTCGTGTGACTGAAACACTCGATTAAATGCTTATCTGTTTCAGTCAGCATGGCTGAACATTCATTAAGTGATGTTACAATTCAGCCAGCGAATGATTTGGCAAGGCCAAATCAGTCAGCACTTGAGTGACAAAATGAAATCAAGAGGAGTCACTCGTGTGACTGAAACACTCGATTAAATGCTTATCTGTTTCAGTCAGCACCGAAGAACTGGCGAATCATTGGATGCATTTCCATAGCCTGTTCCTTCTGGATCTGCTCATAAGTTCTCAAAATGATACCTACGGCGAGTAAGAGACCGGTTCCTGAAGCATTACCTACCGTTCCGAGTAAATCGGCACCTGCGGCAAGTAAACCTACGAAAGCACCTGAGAAGTAGGTAACTGGAGGGATGTAATTTTCGAGAATCTTTTCCAAGATCTTAGGATTCTTACGGAAACCTGGAATTTGCATACCAGTTCGTTCAATTTGCTTTGCAACGTCTTTGGTACCCATGTTGGTGGTATCGATCCAAAACTTAGCGAAAACCATGGAACCAACAGTCATGAGAGCTACGTAAAAGATTACGTGAACCATTATTTGCGTCAGACTATGTCCGAATACATCGCCTTGTTGATTCAAAAGCGGCAGCAACCAGTCATTGACACCGTTGACCATACTCGCATACCAGGCAAACCCTCCAGAAGCAGTCGTTTGACCCGCTTCATATGTCCCGATATACTGTGAGGCACTCATCCAACCTTCACGCCCTAGAATTGGGGTTTGGGAAAGAGTAGGGTGGCTCCAGAACAAGAGAGAGAACATGTTGATGTTTGCAAGAAGTGCCGCCATCAAAATAACTGGAATGTTCGATGCATAGACTAAACGAATAGGATATTTACCACGGTGGCCTCTGACCTTTCCATGGGTCAATGGCAATTCGAGTTTACTTGATTCAGCAAACGCAACGACAAGGAACACCACGACGGATGAAAACAATGCTGCCACAGGATTGACGTGCGTCAGTAAGATCTGTTCAAAACCATTGTTCGAAATCATTTCACCGTTCGTCGCCTCACGGAACATATAGAATATCATAGGTAAGGTTCCTGACGGTGGGTTCTGGAGTGAATAAGGAACTCCTGAGGTAGTTGGTAGAGGTGAGAGCGTACCAACAAACGTTGATTGTGCAACACCTGCTGCAATAAACAAGGAAATACCTGAGCCAATACCCCACTTGCTGACTAATTCATCGAGTAAGAACACGAGGTATGAACCAGCAAAGAGTTGAGCTACAATGACAAAGTTTGCCCAACCCAACCCATAGGAGTCAATCAAGAATTCTTGAGGATCAAGGAAACCGTAGGTTTGCGGAATCGATTCAATAGGTATCATGATGAGAACCAAAAGTTTCTGAACACCCTGATACATTGCCTTGTCTTCAGAGTCACTCAAATCCAATCGGATAATCTTTGCACCAGCGAACAATTGCATGATAATGGAACCGGTAACGATTGGGCCAATACCCAAATGCATGATGGTTCCAGAAGCACCTGCCATAATCGAACGGAACCCACTGAACAAGTCAAGAGCTTGTCCAGAGAGACCATAGAGCATGACGTTAGTCATAGCGAAGTAAATGATGAGAACGAAGGTTGTGGTCCACATCTTTTCGTTGAACCGAACGTGGCGTTCTGGCTTGGTGATGGTTGGATAAACATCGACGAAGCGACTTAGAGCGTAAAGACGACTGCTTTTTTCTCCACCCCACATGAAACATGTGAGGATTGCTGCAGCACCAAAACCAAGTAAACAGATACCTACAAGGAAGAAGCCGACACCTTCGTCATAACCGCCCCATGCTGATGGACGGACATACCAGGCAGCAAAACCAAGCATTGCAAGCCAGCCGAGTAGTTTACCATAGCGGCCAACAATCGGCATAGTTTTCATACCTTCTGGGATGTCAATTTTGAGACAAGCCAAAAGATAACCAACATAAATCAAAGAGAAAACGAGGCCGAAAACTGCTGCTTCACCAGCAACAGTGTCCATACCTGCTTCGAGGTCATCAGAAACCCAATACACAAGTAGTCCCCAATAGAGAAGACCTGTTACAGCTACTGCTAGTGGCATTGGCTTATGTTTCATCGTTATTCCTCCTTATGCGATTCGTGAATCAGTCTTCATCACTTTGGTCATCGTTACCGACATCGATGCTTCCACCTGCGGCTTCAATCTTTTCAATTGCTCGGGCGCTTGCTTCTTGAACAACCACATTTAGAGCAGAGTTAATTCGGCCACTGCCGAGAATCTTATCGATTCCAAGTTCGGTCAAATCAATAGTATCACTACCGTTTGCCATGTCTTCAAGTTGACTGACGTTAACAGTAACGAAAACAGTACGAAGTGTTGGATGACGGTTGAAACCGTGCATACCCCAGTGGTTTGGCATGTACTTGATACGGGTCATGACACGGTGCTTGTTAATACCAGCAAGTCCACGTCCACCACGCTTACCAGCACCACGGCCAGCTTTCTTTCCACGTCCATGATAACGGTTTCGTCCACGATGTTTGTTTGCTTTTGTACCCATCATAATCACCTCAAATCATACGCTCAACGAGCGCACCAATTTCACTTCCTCGAGATCCGAGTGCTCCACCTACGACGAAGGAGCGCTTAATTCCGCCCCATCCTTTTGCACCGCGAGGTGGGTGAAGTCGGAAAACTCTCTTCAGGTCAGGTATTGCCTTAACCGTTGATTCATCAGCAGCAATAGCCTTAGCGAAAGCACTGATGTCAGTGTAGTCTGTGTGTTCAGCGACAAGGGCATCAGTCAAAGGAGCGTCACCGACCATACGGCCACGACCTGAAAGCATCATTTCGACGAGTTCAGGTGTAGCTTCTCCCCAAGTGATGTAATCCTTGGCCTTTTGAAGCATACCACGGTATTGTTCATTCTCTGGAATGATCACAGCGTGATTTACTTTTGTCAAGTTCATGTGCAACATCGTATCTTTGATACGGCGTTCAACACCAACGTTACTTCGTGCTCTTACGACAATCCAACTCATTCTAATAGCCTCCCTTTGTGAATAAACAATCGCTCTTTCGATTC
>CAJJCQ010000095.1 GCA_905182725.1 uncultured Candidatus Poseidoniales archaeon | reverse complement strand
CGCTTTGTAAAATCACTTGGTAGTCCCCATAGGACGTTCGAATACCATGCCAGAAGTCTTCTTCACTGCTGGATGAGGGAAGTTCAGGAACGGTTTCGGGAAGGTTATTCCAATCGATTCCGTTGATGACTCCAATTGTAGCTTTGTACTTGTTTTCATCTGGATGCATTGCGTTGACAAAGAAATTGCCATTTGCATCAATGTGCATTCCAGTGACCTCAGCCTCTGGGGGCATCATCATAATGCGCGTCAATAATTCTGGCGTCTGCTCTTCACGATCTTCAGCCACCACAAAAGGAGAAATATTTAGCGCCAGCAGTAAGCCGATTGAAAGAAAAAACAAAGCGGGCTTGCTTCGCATGGTTTACTCAGCAAAGAGGGTGGCAAAAACATTCCTAAAGAATCAGACGTAAACACGACGTAGGTGTAACATGGGTGCCGGGTCAAGATCCATACTGTAAAGGTAGACAAATAAAGCACGCTTGAGCCCCTTAGGGTTCTTTGAGAATCAATGCTTTACTCATCAAGCAGTTGACGGGTCCATGTGGAATTGGTCCATTCCCAAATCCCGGTAAATTTCTGGCATTTCCCCGTTCTTCGAATAGAGGTAAAGTGCAGTAACAGCGACTTGTTCAGCCGCATTGGTCCAGGCAATGGCAACAGCGATTCCAATTGCACCGAATCCAACTCCGATGTACCAAAGTGGCCCTAATGCAACGGCCATTCCAAAGGTAAGTATTGCGATCACAGCGATGAAAAAGAATCCGATGATTCCAATTCCAAGACCCGAGGTGATGTTTTCTCCCCACGATTTGAAGAACATACTCTTACTGGATTTGAGACTTTCACCAAGACTTTGGTTTTCAAGAATCATATGAGGTATCATGAAGAAGGTCATCATCCACCAAACTGCTGCGCCAATGGCCGTTAGAATCATTGCAACGACTGCTGCTCCACCTTTTTGTTCTCTTGCTGCTTGATTCAAAATCTTCAACAACAGTCCAACTGTTCCTGCGATGATTCCCCAGAGAATGATAATGTGAATTTTGCTCATTGCTGCAGATACGCCATCCATGAATTTAGGATCTCCACCTGTAAGTCGAATATGAGAATTCGCTACAATTGCACTGTTCCAAAAAGTAACAACGATTGAGATGGTCATATATCCTACAAAGACGAATCCCATGTATGCGCCTGTCATCTGTCCTTCTGAATCGATTGCCCATGCTTGTTCAAGGTATTGAGGCAGGCTCATTCCAATCATGGCTAAAAGACTCAAAAAACCACAGATGAACATGTATACAATGAGTTCAGGGTCTTTCTTGACCACAGACATACTCAACTTGCTCATTTTCCATCCGCGACCAATTGTTGCAAAGAATCCCATACTTGCGCTAGGGACGGTGGCTTATTGTGGCTGTCGGTGAATTTCTTCACTTCTGGACAGTTCCTCACCAATATTCAACGCGAGGCTTCTTTATGCTGAGGTTGGTACTTTGGTAATGGAACATGTCAGCCATGAGTGTCTGGAACTCTAAATAACAAGGGTGCTTATGCAAGCCGAGAGATTTAGATTCATTTGAAAGGCGAACTAAGACGAACTTTGGCCGATTACCATGTGACATTAACCATTCATGCACCACTTGGACATACGCAATACGGAGAGATTCACAAAAGGCTTCACCGACCTTTTGTGATTCAAGTGAAATCAAGGAAGGCCAATCATCAGGCACCCAATTCGTATTGAAATGTTTCCATGACGGTTTGAAGACCGCTTCGGCGTATGACCGTTGTATTGGACGTAATTTACTTTCTAATTCTGCAACAAGGTTCTTTCGAACAAAGGCTTCAGAAAGTTTCTCAACATAATCGGGATAGGTTGGTGGGTCGACAACAATCGAAAATCGTGCCTTACTCGTCCCTAAATGAGGGTATATCTCCCATTCATGAGTAGGGTTGTCATTGAAGTCGTATTCATTTCGTTCCCACTTTTCATCATCCAATTCAGGAGGTGGTGGCGGTGGTAATTCCTCGGGATAAATGACAACTCGAGCCCCCGAATTGGAAAGTGTATCCAATAATGTATCCGAGATAGTATCGCCCCGTACAATGATTCTCCGGTTCTCAATTGGGACATCAGACCTACGGATCTGAGAAAGGAATGTAAAGAGATTATCAATTTTCAGACTCGCAATCTGTGTAACGTCATCTGCGGAGAGAGCCCATGAATCGATTGGGATGCCTGGTGTGTCAGAAAACATTGGAGTCGAGCGCATTGAAACCCAATTTTCGTAGGCTTGGATATTTTCAATCTTCTCATCACCTCGTATCCGAAGCAAATCATTTTGCCATTGAGATGTTTTTTCAGGATTGGTATTTTCAATCGTGAGTTCACCGTAAGTATAGCCGGTGTAGGCTGTTGTTGGTGGAGCTGCTTCGGTTGTAATTTCAAGGTCGCCATCCTGTCGAGACTCGAGGTATTCCTGTTGCCTTCTTTGCCGACTTGCCATACGCGCAATTGGATTCAAAGATTCTTCAAGAGCGCCTCCCACTTCCTCAACTGCTTGTTCGACATCTTCTCCTGCTTCGACAATGTTGACAAAAGAGCCCCCGCTTGCTCCACTTACTTGGCGGAATACATTGACTGAATCATCAGGTAATCCGAGACCGATGATATGGAATTCGACATCGATACCGATTTGTTTGATTGCTTGGATACAAGGTTGAAATCCATGAATTCCGTTAAACGGTGGTGGAGAACTCATGTCCATTCCATCACTGATTAAGAAAAATAACCAATCGACACTGTCTTTGGCAAGTTCTTGTGCTTCTTCGACTAAAAATCTCCAAAGGTAGGTCCCACCACCAGGTTTTGGAAATCGAATATTCTGCAAATCTTCATGGCTCCGGAAGTCGAGCGGTGCAAGGACTCTGGAGCGCCCTCTGCTGTTAATGGTTGAAACTTTGGTTTGACGGTCTTTGAAAGTCGGGACGAGGTTCTCCCACATCGCTTTGGCGACTAAGTGTTTTTTAACACGTCCTTTAAGCCCCATACTTCGCGCTACTTTACGGAAGATAGAGGCTGAATCTCCACTGAAACCTTCATCCATTTCACCGTAAATACGTTCATTCATCGAACCCGAGGTATCGACATAAATTGCAATTTTTACCATGTTGAAGCCCCTCCGAGTGTTTATAATAGTTCTTGATGTAACATTTAACAGTAGTTACACATGTCCCATTATTTTTAAAAATAGAAATTGAAACAATAGTTAGATAGTTGAACACCTCCAGTCTAAATCATGGAGGACAGTATACTTAGCCCAGATGGAAAATCGGAATGGACAGGGTCTGAGTGGGTTCCAGTTGGCACTCAAACCCAGCATACTTCTGGGGCAAACGTCTACACTCAACAAAAAATAGTTGACAGTGTGATCATGGGTAATTTAACTTCTCAAACTATTGTTCAAAACAGTCCAGAAGACATGGCTAAAGCAATGGTACTGGCGCTTGAACAAATTGGTTTTGTTGGAAATATCCAAACCTCAAACCCGTCAAATCAACAGATGTCGAATGTTAAAAATCTCTTGAAAGCAGGTGATGAACTCACATCAAGGGGCGTGAAGATACAAGGGTCAACGGATTTGAAACTTGGAAATGCTGCGCGATTGACTGGCCGATACCAAGCGGCTATGGAATACTATCAACGAGCACTCGATACCTTTCGAGCGGAGTCCAATCGGAGTGGAGAGGCGGATGCAATGATCAATATCGGGTACGTCGCACTCAATCAAGGAGATGCACCGAAAGCATACTCTGTCTTTCGGGATGCTCAAGCAATGAAATTAGAATTGAATGATAAAAACGGTGAAGCGGACGTAATTCTTGCCATGGCCAACCTCGCATTGATTGGCAATGAATACGACCAAGCTCAACATCTGTTTTCTCAAGCATTGAAAATTAAAGAAGAACACAGTGATGAAAACGGAGTGGCTATAGCACTCATCGGACTTGGAAATATTTTGGAATCGAAGAAAGATTACCAAGCAGCCCAACTTCATTACCGCCAAGGCTTAATCATCAAACGAAAGCAAAAGGATTTGGAAGGAGAAGCAATTATTCTCGCCAACCTTGCAACTGTTGCTGAACATCTGGGAAATACCAGTGACGCCCAACGTTTGACCAATGAGAGCGTGGCAATTAAGAGGCAAATTGGTGACCGGAGAGGAGAAGCATTCTCTCATATTCAACTTGCATCGCAAGCCAAACAACGAGGCGACTTGGTTGAGGCTGAACGATTGTACAAAATGGCATTAAAAATGAAAAAGAAACTTTCCGACTTACGAGGGCAATCGGATACGCTGAATCTCTTGGGTGTCTTTTTCGAAGAACAAGACCAATTTGACGAAGCGGAACGTTACTTCAATGAGTCTCTCGCCATAATGAAACAACTTGGCGATCGGCAAGGAGAAGGTATTGCACAGTTTAACATTGGAAATACCCTCCTGTACAGTAATCAATTGGAAAAAGCTGGAGAAAAGTTCGAATTGAGTTTACGGCTTGCTAAAACAGTCAATGACCACGAAGGTCACTCGGATTCTCTGATTCAACTCGCTGCAATTGCTGAGCAGCAACAAAACTTACCTCGCCGAAAAGCACTCCTCACTGAGGCTGCAGCAATCTTGCGTCGAAACAACATTCCAGTCACTGGCTGGCTTCAAGAAAACGGTTTCTAATACAGTTTTGAACAAAACCGCCGGCTGAACCATTATGAGTTCAGTATGTTTGGGAATAATGTGTCAGAAGTCGGTACTTTATCGAAGTCTTCTGAACCGGTCGCTGCATCTTCACGTATTGAATCGCTCGATGTTCTGCGGGGTTTTGCTTTACTAGGTGTTCTTTTATTGAACATCCTTGGTTTTGGAATGGCTTCAATTGGGTATTTTCATCCATTCGTGGGATTGGGCAAAAACCCCGAACTTAATTATGCCATTTGGGGAACAGTAAACCTGTTCTTTGAAGGTTCGATGCGAGGGTTGTTTTCCATGCTTTTTGGAGCAGGAATCGTCATGTTTACAACCGGTTTTGGGAGTCATTCAGGAACAGGGAAAAGTGCTTGGCTGCATTACAAAAGAACATTCTTTTTGCTGTTGTTTGGAATCTTTGACGCCTATGTGCTGTTGTGGACGGGGGATATTCTCATCCTCTATGCCATTGCAGGAGCAATTCTCTATCCATTACGAAATACAAAACCGAAAACACTGCTGATACTTTCAGCGATTGTCTTGTTGTGCTCTTCGTTTATTTTTGCCACAGCAGGCTCACTCATGACTGAGGGCCGTGATGCCGCTGCGATAATGGATGCTGATCCGGAAGGAAATCATTCAGATGAGCTACGCGAACAGGCGGCTCTGTGGAATGAATCTGGAAGTACTTTCACGTACAACGAAACTTCAATCGAAGAAGAATTGGACATCCGGCGAGGTTCGTATTCAGAGATCGCTAAATACAGTGCGAAAACGGTAAACGGACATTTGCTGTTCTTCACGCCGTTGTTCATGATGTGGGATGCAATGGGCATGATGTTGCTTGGTATGGCCACATATCGTCTTGGCTGGCTTTCGGCAAAGAGCGATTCGAGAACATATCTCAAACTCGCTGTTTTTGGTTTTTCATTCGGACTCTTCGTCAATGGAATAGAACTGTATCAAGCGATTGAAAGCAACTATGACGTGCTCATCATCTCGGGGTGGTTCCAAGGATCTTACCACCTCGGACGCGTCAGTATGGCATTGGGATGGTTAGGGCTCGTGATGTTGGCGTGTCAAGGTGAACTATGGCCTTCATTACGCGCTCGAATTGCTTCGGTTGGTCGAACTGCGTTGAGTAATTACTTACTGCATTCACTGCTGAGTTTGATACTTTTCACCGGTGCTGGCTTTGGATTAATTGGTACTTTTGAGCGATGGGAACTGTATGTCATCGTCGTATTGATTTGGTGCTTCCAACTCCTCCTTAGCCCGTGGTGGCTCAAGCGTTACGCCTTTGGCCCTGCTGAATGGCTTTGGCGTACCATGACCTACGGCTCGAAGCAAAAATGGCGGCTTTGAAGCCGTCAGTGTTTGATGAGTCAAGAGAACAAGGC
>CAJJCQ010000094.1 GCA_905182725.1 uncultured Candidatus Poseidoniales archaeon | reverse complement strand
TATCTTGACGAAGCCACGATGACAGATTGGGATATTTCGCTGATGAGTGTTGCTGAACGTGCAACAATGAATCAAGTCACATCTGATGGAATTCGTCTCGCTTATCAAAATGGAATTGTCGATCTTTCGAATATCACGAGTCAATTCCCAGTCGATACGATTGCTGAGGGTGTATCTTCGGTAGTAGCAGGCATGGATACCATTGTTATGAACGAAATGACATGGGTTTCGGATTCAGTTGCTGAAGGCATTTCAGGTCCTGCTGGCGGGCTTAATTTTACTCATCGAGGCACCAGTGGTTGTACTGAACTTATCGCTCCAACAAATCCACTCAACTATTGTTTGAACGGCCCGAGTGCTATGTCGTATGAGAATCCAGTTTATCTTCAAACTTCCAGTCAACCTTTCTCAATGAAGTTGTTAGACATCTTGAAAGAAAATAACGAACAAGAGACTGTTGGAGAAATACTTAGCGTTCTTTCAACAGATGACTTTCGTCGAGTCATGGATGCAGGACTCGAGGTAGAGACTTCACTTCCAAGCAGTTTCCTCTCGGGAATTATCCCAAGTAATCTTCCTGCAAGTGAATTAACATTGGAAATCATACTTCCTACCTGGATTCAAACAAAAGAAAATTCGGACCGAATAATTTTGAAAGATTCTCTTTACGGGTCAGATGAAATGAATCTCTCTTTTGCAGGAACCAATGTGTATGATTGGCGCCATGTGATCAAAAACGGTGATGGCGATGTTGTTTGTTTATCCAACCAATCGACTTGTGTAACAAGCGACGTGAAAATGGATGCAATGTCTTTCCAGTTCAATGAATGGGATCGTTCAGTTGCCTTCGAGTTTGGCTTGGATGCCTCGATTGCAATGCATAGGATTGGAATTCCCAATGACAAAATACCATCATTTGAGGAACACAGTGTTTCAATGGCTACAGTTCCATCGGATTTACTTCGACTTGGAATTGACCTCTCAAGTCGTCTTGATACACCGTTTACCCGAACCATGGATCTTTCATTCCTTTGTGAATTGGACCCAGAAGCTCCGCTTGACCTTGCAATCTGCAGTGAATCAATCATTTTTACTCTTACGAGTCAAGGACTGAGCGATTTTGTCAAACGGATCGGTGTTGTCTTGACTGCCTATATCCATCAATCCATTGAACATTTAATGGCAACTGAAAATTCCAAATTCAAAACGATTGACTTGGATGCTTTTGAAATCCAATTCAGTTTAGACGGCATAGGTGCGCCTGGTCTGATTGTATCGGATCTGGCGGGTATTTCTCTGAGCATGAAAATACCTCAAGTGAAGTTCAAATTAGCGGTTGATGGCGAGATTGGAGAAATGCTTTCCGGTGAGTTTGATTCTACGGAATTATCGCTTACGACGAATGCTGTTCGGCAAACTTTACTTTGGCCTATGGCCTCTCTCCTCCAATCTTTTAGCGGCGTACTTGTCAACAGTGTGGTCTCATTGTCGGGAATTACATCACCCTCTACTGATGATTCAATGGAGCCGTATACGTTCCCAATTTCGACCGACAGTTACCTGAATGAAGAATTTGGAATCGCCCTCAATGGTCCAATGACCATACATCTTCCGAAAGGAATCAGACTTATTGATTTAGAATCTTCATCAGGATTGATCGAGGAAAGAGAAGTTGACGGGCGGCAAGAAATCACTTACAATGTACCTTACGGTGGTTTTGAGGACACGATTTCCTTCCGTTTTCAAATCACTTGGTACTTCTTTTTCGTCATACTTTGGAAATACATGGCCATCATGGTTATTTTATTGTTCCTTGGAGTTCGACGATTTAAGAAGAAACGAGCTAAGAAACGAGCCAAACGCAATTATTCAAAGGTACGCGCTGCTGACAAAGTGAGCATCAATCCAAATGAATTCGCCGACTTGTCTGGTTTCCACAGTAAAGGAATACATGGGGAGATGGAGACACTCAAGGATTATTCCGAAGACTCACTTCCACCACTTCCACCCGTTTCTCCTTTCGGTATTAGTGCAGTTCAACACGTCGAAATGGGCGAAGATCTCTTCGACTGATTTACTGTTGCATTGAATCATGAATTCGCTGAGCCAATGATGGGCCTATACCAGGTACTGTCTTCAAATCTTGAAGTGAAGCATGTGCAATACCTTGGCGCCCACCAAAATGCCGCAGTAGATTTTGCATCTTCTTTGCACCGAGCCCTTCCACTTCGAGCAAAGGGTCATGAAGGCGGCTTCGACTCCGTCTTTTACGGTGAAAGGTATTGACGAATCGGTGCGCTTCATCTCGAGCGTGTACCATGACTCTCCCTTTTCGATCAAGAATGATTTCAGGTTTCCCATTGCGATAAATCGTCTCCTCTCTTTTTGCCAAAGCAGCAAGTTCAAAACGGTCTTCAAGACCATGTTCGTCAAGTAATTTAGAAATCGTAGAAAGGTGAGTTTCTCCGCCATCAATAAGCACAAGGTCAGGCCATTCATCCTGTCGCTTTAACCAACGTTCAACGACTTCACGCATCATTCGTAAGTCATCCATAGCATCACCTTTAACCGTGTATTTTCGGTACTCTTTTTTTGTCGGCCGACCGTTTCGTAGTGTGACACTGGCACCAACTCGCTCATCGCCAAGTAACTGCGCCATATCGAAGCAAACAATGTGATCGAGTTGTTCCATGCCAAGAACTGCCGCACCATCATCTGCGGCTCTTTGCTCGAGTGAACCACTTGTTCGGTTCACTAATCGGACAATTTGAATTTCAGCATTTTGTTGTGCAAGAGTTTGCAAAGTGACCAAATCACCACGGACCGGGGTTCGAACTTCGACCTTTGAGCCCCTTCGTGATGTAAGCCATTCCTCAGTGCCGTCATCAAGTAATTCAGGAGTAAGTAAGAGTCGAGGAGGTGCACGGTTCGCATAATGTTCTGAGACAAACATCGACACGGTATCACTTTGCTCTCCTCTGTGCAGCATCGGCCATACTTCTTGGCCCTGAACTACACCATTATTGGCATGAATCACGACCACAGCAGCAAGGTCACCCTGTACTGCGATTCCGAGCGCATCACAATCCCGATACACCTTGCTTGACACGACATGCTGACTTGTCGTCACCCGAATGGCTCGAATCATATCCCTGCTTTGTGCAGCTTTCTCAAATTGCATTTCATGGGATGCAGCATCCATTTGTAAGGCAAATTCTTCGAGTAACTCAACGGCATCACCGTTCAATATTCGCTTTGCAGCATCCACACTTTGTGCGTACCCTTCACCAGATATACAAGGTCCTGAGCATAATCCAATATGCATTGAAAGACAACCTTGAGGGAGTAATTCTTTACAATCACGTATTCCAAATTGCCGCCGAAGTAACTGCATCACTTGTTTGGCAGCACCGGCATTGGGGTACGGCCCCCAACGCGAACTTCCTGCAGGTGGATGGCGGGTATACATAATCCGAGGAAATTCCTCATTGGTCAGCACTAAAAACGGATAGGATTTATCGTCCTTTAGCATTGAATTATAACGCGGTTTATGTTGACGAATGAGTTCACGTTCAAGGATCAAAGCCTCACTGGGTGATGGCGTCACCATACATTCGATGCTGTCAGATTTCCGAACTAATTCCGGTATCATTTGACGGTCAGGGTTTGAAGCAAAATAGGAACGAATACGTTCGTTGAGTCGTGTTGCTTTACCAACATACAGCACTTTGCCGTTTTCGGACTTGAATAAATACACCCCAGGCTTCTTCGGGAAATCAACCGAAGAGAGCGTCACAGGCATGATGTTGCCTTCATGCCCCCCCAAATAAGACAACCCGTTGAAGAATTATGTTTTGATTCCTTGAAACTTTCTTTTTCCAGATTACAAACCGAAGTCTACATCAAAGCCAAACCTGTAGCATGAATCACAGCAGAGATGACTTTGTCCAAGGGCACAATCATTGGATTTGATTTTACGGTGAGAAAATGGCTCGAATTAATCCACTGGCTTTTGCTGTAAACACTGCCCGTAGTATTCCGATTCACCTGTCAATTTACCGCCTTCGCCTTCGTAATCGGTTTTCGAGTGCTTCAATTACAGGAGAAGACGGGCCAACCGTTTCATTGACAACCCATGGGCATCGTCTCAAAAATGTATTTTTGGCGATTGAAAGTATTGGACGTGGCTCTCTCAAACCGTCTCGATTGATGCTCCATTTAGATGTGGAAGAACATGTACTCCATCCACTGAAAACATTGCAACGCCTGCAACGAAGAGGCCTCGAAATCCATCTTTCCGAAAACCTTGGCCCCCACACTAAAATCCAACCTTGGATTGTCAATGCTCCTTCATTTTCAGTTCCTCATGTTGTCGCTGATGATGACATTCTCTACCCACCCTGGTGGTTGCAGCGACTCGAAACATGCTTTGCCTCAGATTCGGTAAGTATCCACGCTTATCGAGCCCACAGAATGGTTGCTGCAGACGATGGAATGAGTTTGACTCCATACGACACATGGCCGCCAGGATTGGGGAAACCCAGTAACCTTAATTTTGCAACATGCGTATCAGGTGTTCTTTTTCCTCCAGCATTTCTTCAGTTGATGCGTGATGTGGGGCAAGGGTTCCGAGAAACTTGTCCTCGAAACGATGATCTTTGGCTGACCTATCTCGCTATTGAGCATGGAATTCCGATTTCTCAAGTTGCTCGAGAGAGTCTTCACTTTGATGTCATCCCGGGTACTCAGGTAACCTCTTTGAATGCGAGCAATGTGTTTGAAGGACAAAACGACAAGCAAATCAAATCAACCTTTCAACCCTCGACGCTGGAACGAATTGTCGAATTAGAACGGCTCGGTGGATATCGATCTTAACGCTTGCTTCAAGCATAAATGTTCAAGCAATGAACATAAATGCTCCACATGGGCGCTTGAGTATTGCATATGCTAGCAGGCTCGTATGATACGAACATCTATTTCTTGAACCATCCACCTTTACAAAAGGAGTGATGTCTATGGCGGGTCAAAATTGGATTTCGATGATTTCTGAACATGAAGTACAGCATTCCTCTCAAGGTATGCAAGACGGTGTGATCGATTTCATTTGTGAACATATTGAAATCAAAAACAAATATTGTATTGAGTTTGGATACGATTCAACCAGTTGGGATTATTGTCTCCCAAACACCAAACATTTGGTTCATGAACGGAAATGGGACCACCTTCTTTTGGATGGCAACTGTCATAGTCCTGCCATAAATCTGTACAAACATTTCATCACCAGTGATAATATCTGTGAACTTTTTCAACAATATGATGTTCCGAATGAACCGGGATATATCTCAATCGATTTAGATTCAACCGATATTTGGGTCACCGATGCTCTTCTGGAAAAGTATCGTCCAAGTTTCTTCAGCGTGGAATTCAATCCGAATTTTCCGATTGATGCAATGATGGCCTTTCCAAATGACGTGAATGAGACATGGCGTATGGACCGTGTGATGGGATCTTCGCTCAAAGCACTGAATTTAATGGCTCAAAACCATGGGTATGCATTGGTGTATGCTGGATGCTACACGACTGCTCGACACCATGATGCCTTTTTCATCCGCGAGGATTTGATTGAATCATCACATGTTCCACCTTTGGATTCGTTTGGCAATACGCATGTTCCCCTGCATGCAGTTTGCGTCGATGGACGTGAAAATATTTACTTGAATTATGGCGTTTGGTTAGAAACGAAAGACCTTGAAAAGAGTCGAAGTGCTGTTCCCAAAGAATGGAAGAGACCCATCACAGGAAGTATTTTTCAACAGTTACGAAGAAAACAAAAAATGCTCATGCATAAATTGGGTTTTAGATAAGAGAACTCAATTCACATCGGGATTGAAATGGAATTACAATCAACCCCAATACACTGGTTTTTCAAACAAGTATGAATTCTGCTCAATTCAAGCATCATCGGTGATTGTCGTATCGCGTGCTCGCTGCATTGCATCATCTGATGTAAACCAAAAGGTTGGAGTTTCTCCGAGGTCTTTGTCCCATCTTTGCACTGCACGAGCAAACATTTCGCCTTCAGTATATGCTTCACACCACTTGAGGTACCAATCTGCTTGCCCAACGATGTTCTCATCTTCGGGAGAGGTTCGCTTCAGAATTTCGGCTTGTAAAGCGACGGACATGACCCATATTGGGGCAAGTGCATAGGTTGCAAAGGGGTTACGTTCCATATCGACGTTTCTCCATTCGGTCCAAAGTGAAAACACTTGGTCGTAAAGAAAGCCTATGGCCAAAACGGCAAACATCACTGAAAAGAAAATTGCTGCGAGTCCAATGTAGGTGCTTGGAATACCAGCGAAATCATTTGAAAAGCACACTCCTGATTCGCACTTCGATGTAAACCTCCAAGAAATCATTGGCCACACCAAAAGTGTAATTGTCGTTCCCCAAAGCAACAGACTAACCACAGCTTGTGATTGTTGCATTCGCCAATATTGCCTCATTACCCACATTCGGAAAAACGACCCTTTCTTTTTAGGTTCAGACATGGTATCAGTCATTCCAAGAGCCCTCCCTTCAAGAACTCCACCCCCAAATTGAGTGCTGATGATTTGTTCTTCGTCATTCTTCTCTTTATCCCCATACGCAAGAATGAAGTCCATGTTTTCGATTATTAAAGGAAGAGAAGAGGGCCTTTATGTTCGGAAATTGCGTACAAAGAGTTTTGAAAGAAACTTTAGGAGGACGGGTTATGGGAGGGCTTCTAGAATACGGTGTTAATGATTCAACTCGGTTGACCATTTTCACATTAATTGGTCTCTTTATTTTGAGTACTCTCGCCTTTCTTTACTGGGATATGTATTCTCTTGTTGAGAGCAGTGCATTGACCTTTCACTCCTCATGGGCTTCCTTAGAGTTTCTCATTCTATGGCGCTTTACTTGTTTTCTTGCCGGAGCATCAGCTGTATTTCAGATGTTTAAATCAGGGCGTGGAGTCATGATTGTTATCCTTCATGATGAACGAAAAGAAACAACACTTCATCCGAAAGGGATGGGAAAATTTGTCACCTTTAGCAGTTGGACTTTACTCTTGAATATCTTTTATTTTTTCATTGCAGGAATCCTTTCTCTTAATGTCATGAATGGTAATCAAACGCCTTCATGGTTGAACGGCATGCTCGTTGTTGTATTTTCAGCAGCGCTCGGAGCCTCTTTACTGACTGCAACAGTCGTTCGGTACATCATTTTACCCGGAGAGGTACGAATCAACCGTAACCATGACCAAATGTTTAATTTTCCGAATCAAATGATGCATAACTTTGCTGCGGCTTTTCTAATTTTTGAAATCATTCTTGTTCAACCCGAGCTGTCTCCATCTTTTGCTTTCTTTGGTTTGGTTCTTGGAACTTTATATGCACTTTTTGCTTATGTCTTTGCGTTCTATGGTGGTGGATTTTACATCTACTCCTTTATCGATCCGAGATTACGTTATGGTCCCTTGTGGTTAACTGGAATAGCGGGGGCCATTGCTTTGTTTTATCTTGGAGTATGGTGCGGTATTCAACTCATGGCGTACAATTCTTTGATTGGTGCAACAGTGCTCATCATCTGGCTTTCATTGATTACACAATTTCGTACGAGTTTAACAGAGCCAATCGTCAAATAAATTCGAAAAGAGTGAATTCTAGGTGACAATGATACGAATACCAAGGGTAAATCCAAAATTTCAGTTCTTTGTTCTTTTTTAGAATCCTTGTACCTCTAGGGTGATGCACTAAGGGATTGACTTAGAAACAGATGGTGTGTTGGCTAAGAACATGACAAGCGGGCTTTTATTACCGCAGGAACGCCTTATACGATGGCTTGGCAAATATTCTGCAAGTCTCGAGAAAGCATGGGATGTGACTCGTGATATTTCTCTTCCCGGTTTGAGTGAATCACTTGGAGTCGTTCGTTCTGCCCTTAATGTCCCTTTGACTTCTCTCGAAAGTCAAGGATTAATTTTCAAACGAATGGCGCACGTTATCGGAGGAGGTTCACGGCGAAGAAATGTGTATCATCTTACCGAACAAGGCCGTCTTCTTTTCGATTCATTAGGCGAAGACCATTCTAAACCTCGAAAAAGCAGTTCAGAAGGCGTACCTTTCGGAGAATTCCCTCAAAGTGGAGAAATACATGGCCGTTCCAGTTTAATTGCTGAAGCACTGTCTAAGTTTAGTGAACAACATTGCATGATTCTTAGCGGATTGCCGGGTATTGGGAAAACCACTGTCGGCATCGCGCTTGGGAATGAAATTCTTTCAACGGGGTCAAATATTCGTTGGGCAACTGCAGATGAGTTCTCGGACTTTGAAACACTGTGCCGTTCGATGTCGATTCCATCACCACTACCCACTGACTTCGAGGCACTGGTTGAACATCTCGTACACCATTACAAGGATGAAACATTTATTTTTGACGATGTTCATATGATTCCTGGGCGACATTTGCCACAATTCCTCAGTGTTTGTAAAAAGATGGAAAGTCTTCAAGGTCCAAAAATGATTTTTGTAGGAAGAGAACCTCTTGCTTCATTTGAGAAAGTCAAACGATTTTCAATACCACCACTTGAAACCTCTGAAGCGATTAAATTACTCGGGGATTCTCAAAGTAAAAGCGAACGAGAACATATTGCTGAGCGATTAGGAGGACATCCATTGGCGCTCCTCCTCTATCAAAAAGGAACAGCATTGCCAGAAACCAATGAGGATGTTCAATCGTATGTTGAAGAAGTCGTCATGTCAACACTTGATGATTCAACACGTGCTGGTTTAGATCATCTTGTCTTGCTCCCACGCCCTATTGAAGCAAAGAAAGCCTACGATGATGACGTGGTAGGGACACTCGATGATTATGCATTCTTACGTTGGACCTCGGGAATGGAAAAGATGGAATTACAACATTTGGTCCGAAATGTCCGACGTACAACGATGTCGCGTGAAGAGAAACTGAAATTACATCGGCAAGCTGTACTCCATTGGGAAGAATGCGCTGAAACGCCTGATGACCAAATTGTACTTTTATTTCATCGGATATGTTCTGAATCAGAAGATCTCGAGTCCTATTGTGGGGCTGCCGTTGAACGGCTTGTATCCACGCATAGCAGCGCTTTATCGGTTCTTCTCGAGCAGGCGATTGAACTCTCAAAAACCCCATCTCATTTACATTACCTTGCCGCTAAAGTCGCTCTAGACCGTTGTGAACCGAAACACACTCATCGCCATCTTCAATCGATCGAAGAAGAAGGTTATTCCAATGAAATTGATATGGGTTTGGCATACCTTGAAGGCCGAATAGAAGATGCTGAAAAGGCAATAGAAAGAGGCTTGAGCATCGGGACACAGCTTCAAAAAAACCAGTTGGCTCTCGCTGCAGCCTCGCGTCGCCTTGATGACCGAATTGACGCTACTCTTTCCAAAGACGCTGTGATTCAGATTAAACAGTATATCTCCAACATAATACTTCCAGAAGCACCCCAGCAAAGGGCTGTTACAATCGTAGCCCTTACGATGGTCCAACACGCATTGGCTTTAGCAGAAGAGAATTTCGTGAAAGCGGAAACTCTACGGGCGACACTCGTCTCAGTTGGAGGAATCGATGATGCCTTGGTTTTGGGATTAGAGGCGAAAGCTTCCTTGGTTGAAGCGAAAAAGAATCCCCATCACCTTGCTACGGCTATTGAACGCACGCAACGAGCTCTTGCCCACCAATCGAGCCCCCTTCATCGTGATTCACTTCGCTTGACATTTGTTGAAACGTTGCTTGGACATGATATCGATCAAGCCAAAATAGAATTTCTTCAAGCCTCCAAACCAAATTCGGCTCCGAATAATGTTTTACTTCATCGCCTTCATGCCCGATGGTGGACATGTAAATCGAACTTGGAACCATCACTACGACAGATTGCTTTGAAAGAAGCGATTACCCAACATCGAGCAGCAGGTTGTCCAAGAGCCGCGAATATCCTCGAGGCACGGCTCCATTCACTGTTGTAATCAAAGTTCAGCGCCAATCAGAGTTTTCGTGTCTGCAATTCCTTTCAAAATACGAATTTCTTCCACTATACAACGCGTCAGTGCGTATTCATCATCTGCTTGAACTCGAGCAATAAGGTCATATTCACCAAACAGCATCCATCGGTCAGTGACGTATTCGATCGCATCTAATGCTGTTCGAACAGAACTTTCAGAGCCAGGTTCGGTGGTAATTAATACAAATCCAATAGCCATTTCATTCACCTCAGTATTCCACAGCGATCAGTGTCTGTGTGTCTTTCACGCCTTTTATTTGACGGAAATCAGTCATGAGCATTCGAGTAAGATTCTGTGAATTATCCGCCGAAACACGAACCAACAAATCAAACTCACCGTACAAGGCGTGAACTTCAGCAACAGCCGAATGGTTCATCAAAGAAAGATAGACATCACGCTCATGCGCAGGTTGGGTTTTGAACAACACAAACGCTTCGGGCATAACCAGTCGAATTGAAGTACAGTCTTATTGCTTGCGAATGAATCTCTTGGCTCACATGATGCATACTCTCACATTCAATCGAACCCTTCAAATGCCTTTTCATTCAGCCAAAGGTATGGACATCAAGTCTCGTACTCCTTTCGGAATTTGGTTTGTTCTTTTTTTACTGCTCGTCACACCCTTTGCAGGCCTTTCTCCCTTTGCGTTTGATAGCGATGAACCGATTGTCGAATTAACACCTCAATCTGTAGGGGATTCAGTGAATGCACGTGCGCAAACCACATGGTCAGGTACCGTTTCAGTAACATCGACCTACACCGTTTCAGTCTTTGATGAACTCATCATTTCCCCCTGTACGAATATCGAAATGGGCTCGGGTGCCCGGATTTATATCGAAGGACGACTCACGATTGAAGGGACGATTGCTTGTCCAGTTACATTGATTTCATCGACGGGCTCCGACCATGACGGGATTCAATTCAACAGCAGTTCAAACAACCGTGGTTCAATTCTCAACAATCTCTCCATAGAAGATTCAATCTATGGAGTGACGATGTATGGGGCGAATCCAATCATTCACAACCTCACTATACTCAACCCTGACCGCGTTGGAATCGATATGTTTAGTTCTTCATCACCACTCATTTACGACCTTGTCATCAATCAAGCAGGCCGTGTGCTTCCTTTCCAAGGCGATTGGCGTTACGGTCTTGGATTGTCAATTGGATCTGGCTCAACACCGCTTGTCGACGGTGCGATTTTTACCGACCATCTCACTCGAGCAATCAACATCTGGGGTGGGTCAGGTGGCGTTTTACGAAATCTCGTTATGAGTAACATCAGTGGCTCCAGTTGGGCCATTTCTGCCGGCGTTTGGGTTGAAGATAGCCAACCATTATTGTTGAATCTGAGTGTTGACCGTTCGGACCATGGTATCGTCGTTCGGCACATTGATGACAGTGGATATACACGCGCTGTTTTTAGAGATTGTACAGTCAGTAATTCGATGTACAGAGGCGTATATGTCGATAAAGAAAACCACTCAAATTATACCAATTATGAAACTGCTGACTTCACGAATTTAACCGTTCGAGGCACCGGTGGAGAGGGTGCGAAAACCCCGAACATTGCTTTTGCAGCCATCGACGTCAATTCAACTGGTGCTTGGTTTGAGAACACCCTCGTTGATAATTCAACTTCAACTGGTGTTCGATTGTATTATGCAGATTCCTCCACAACATTTCGAAATCTAACGATTCGAGATTCCGGTGACCCTGGCCAAGGCCCACACAAAGCAGGTCTCGCCATCACATGGATTTTCACATCAGCTCCAGTCTTTGATGGACTTGAAATTTCAGGTTCTGTAGGTCATGGAATTCATTCGTACAAGGCAGAATGGCAAGGAAGCGACCTGTATCTGCACAACAATTCTGAAAATGGAATGTTTTTGGACTATTCTTCAGTCCAAATAGAGGGTTCAGTCCTTGAAAATAACAGTCTTTCTGGACTTCACATGCTCGATAATATCGACACACAACTCACCAACTTCACCGTACAGTACAACGGCTTTGGCGGAACCACTGATGAAGAAAAAGCAGGTATGTTCTTTGATCGTTCAAAAACGGTAACACATCCACAGCTCGATGTCGAATGTTTCACCTGTACAGTGACTCATTCAGCAGGTTCTGGAATCCTTATTCGGGATTCTGCCGATTTGTGGCTCAGCGATATTGTCTTGGCCGAGAACGACCCAAACCATGCTCCATTCGATGTCGATAATTCGGGACTCACACTCGGCCAACAGGGTGGCGTCATCAATATCGATGGTCTTGATATTCATACTGAACGAAGCGGTGCATCAGGCACCCCTGCCGTGAACATCTCTCAAGCAGCAGCCCGAATTCATTCGCTTACTATGTCTGGTAACCATTCTGGAATTGAATGGGATGGGCAAAACCATAACGACTATTCTTCAGAAATCAGTAACAGTAATTTCAGTGGCACAGGTTGCGTTTCACTGACCAATCATCTCGACCTTTCAGGCTCAGGCAACACAGTTTCACCATCATGTAGCGGAACAATCCAACTCATCAACAGTCAAGTGAATTGGTCTGCACTTACCGATTTAGCACTGGCTTCAACGGTCTTACAACTCGATTCAAATTCGGATTTACACCTACACCAACCGGTCAATGTCGATTTGAACCAATCGTACCCAACCATTGCTTCTGGCGCAACAGTTGACGTTGCATATGACATCACTGTCTGGGTGGTGAACAACAATACCAATGGTATTCCTCGGGCAAATGTCGATGTTTCTTTTTCACAATTTGAACCGGTAATGCAAGATTTAACCAACACCTTGGGTTATCTTTCACTGCCAAATTTCATTGGACAACGATGGACCAATACTGGTTCTTCAAGTTACACAGTGGCAACCATTTCATGTGGGTACGATAGCGTTTCGAACTCAACAACCGTAACCATTGACCAAGACCGTTTTGTCAACTGTGTTCTCCCACTTGAAAACCAAGCACCATTTTTGATGTGGGCGACACCTGTTGATCTCGGCGTGTTCATTTCGCAAGGGCCTGTAGAATTCAATGCCTCTGATTCTTGGGACCTTGATGATGATGAACTCACGTTCACATGGACCAGTGACCTCGATGGTGATATTGTGGCGTCATGTACCGGACAGGGGCAGGGCAACGGGCAGGGGATTACTCAACAAGATATGACCAATGGAGTTCCATTCACAGTCAATACCAATTATCTGAATATGGGATGTCAATTGTCCGATGGTATACATGTCATCACTCTGGAAGTCTGCGATGATGCTGGCCACTGTGTTTCTGAAAGCCGAACAATCGAACTTGTCAATCAAGCGCCTACAATTGTCTTCGATGTCACACCTGCAATGACGCCATGGTCTGAACTTGTTATTCCTCGAACCCAAAATGTTCTCTTCAACCTCACAGGAACTTTTGATCCAGAAGGCGATACGCTGATTTGTTGGATTGAGCGTTCGTATCAAAATGATGGCGTAGGCCAACAAAGCGGTTGTCCTACAGAGGTTTGGATGAACCTTTCAATGGCTGAAACAGTTCCTTCAACTTTTAACTTGGAAATCTACGCCTATGATGGTATTAA
>CAJJCQ010000093.1 GCA_905182725.1 uncultured Candidatus Poseidoniales archaeon | reverse complement strand
AACTCTACAACGGCGGCGTCATCGAAGAAGATGGCACTGGATGGAATGGCCGTGCAGGTGGATTCAGAATCCTCAGCACCGGCGGTATGGTTTCAACCGTCAATGAATCACTCAGCCACGAGATGGACGGCGGACTCACGCATACAACAGAAGGAAATACCGTTCGAACTTGGGATTTCGAATGGGTCGCTCCTGCAGACGATTCCAAAGTTGTTGAATTCACAGTCTACGGTAACGCCGTCAACGGCGGTAACGGTGCTGGTGGCGACTATTGGAATCAAGCGGACCTTTCTATTCCTGGATTGAATGCAGATGATACAGGGCCAAGTGCTCGGACTTTGGTTGTGCTTCTTACTGCCATTGGTCTTTCACTTGGTATGGTCTTGCTGGGCGTCTTGTGGGTCTTCTACACCCGCTCGCCTCAAACGTTCACCATCTCAAAGTTCTGGTCATACCTCAAGCCTTGGTTGACCACCACAGACCACAAAGAAGTTGGAATTCTTTACTTCTTGTTTGGATTTACATTCTTCCTTGTCGGTGGAGTGTTAGCACTTCTGTTCCGTATTCAACTCGCTTTACCCGAGAACACATTCTTGACCGAGACCGAATACAACTCTTTCTTCACCCTTCACGGAACGACCATGATTTTCTTGGCCGCTATGCCAATGATTGCCGGCTTCATGAACTATGTTTTACCGCTTCAAATTGGCGCAAAGGACCTTGCATTTCCACGGATCAACGCCATGGGTCTTTGGCTCTTGGTGTTCTCAAGCCCCTTGATTTACACTGGAATTTGGTCTGGTGAAGGAGCCGATATTACGTGGGTCATGTACCCTCCATATTCTTCTTTGACAGAAGGAAGCCTTGGCCCAGAAATGGCCCAATATGGGTCAAATCCCGGCACAACCGCTTTCATCTCTGGAATGCTGATGCTTGGTGCTTCTTCGACTCTTGGTGGTGTCAACTTCATCACCACGGTGTTTACCATGCGCGCTCCTGGAGTTGGATGGATGAAGATGCCATTGTTCTCCTGGTCTGTCTTCGTCAGTGTGTTCATGCTCTACATGTCCTTACCCGCATTCATCATCGGTGTGGCATTCCTCTTATTCGACCATACCATCGGAACGGTGTTTTTCACCTCCGGAGGAGACAGTTTACTGTTCCAGCATCTGTTCTGGTTCTTCGGACACCCAGAAGTCTACGTGGTGATTATACCGGCCTTCGGAATCGTCTCTGAAGTTCTAGCAACCAGTGCTCGCCGTTCGATTTTCGGTTACAAATCGATGGTCTTTGCAATGGCGGGTATCGGAATTGTTGGTTTCATTGTCTGGGGCCATCACATGCTCACCTCGGGAATGGATCCATTCTGGCGTGCTGCTTTCATGATTACCACGATGGCAGTCGCTATTCCGACGGGCGCGAAAATCTTCAACTGGCTGATGACGATTTGGGGCGGTAGCCTTGTCATGCGCACCCATACTCTGTGGTCGCTTGGATTCCTCATCACCTTCACGCTTGGTGGAATCTCTGGAATGTTCTTCCCTGTTGCCGGCATGGACATGCACTTCCACGATTCTTACTTCGTTGTCGCTCACTTCCACTATGTCTTCATCGGCGGTACTGTCTTCGCTCTTTTCTCTGGTGTGTACTACTGGTACCCAAAGGCCACTGGCAAGAAACTCGATGAGACGCTTGGCCTGTGGCATTTCTTGATTGGTTTCTCTGCATACAACGCTACGTTCTGGCCAATGCACGCTCTTGGAATCATGGGCATGCCGCGCCGAACACACAGCTATACTGTGGAAAGTGGCTTTGCAGAATACAACATAGCCATCAGTATCTTCTCGTTCATCTTTGGATTAAGCCAACTCTTACTCGTGTGGAACATCATCAAGTCGAACAGACATGGTGAGCCTGCCGGCAAGGATCCATGGGGCGGATGGTCGCTCGAATGGGCAACAACTTCTCCTCCACCGACCCCATCCTTCGATGTCATTCCGACTCAGGGTGATATGAACATCAAGTATGGACATCATACACCTTCAAAGACATCTATAGGCGATAAACTGTGGAATACAAAACCCAAGGCCATTGTCATCAAGGAGGCGGAAGAATGAGTGGACACGGAGCGCAGGTTGAAAATGGAATTTGGATGCGCGCAGTCATGATGGGAGGAATCATCCTCACCATCGGTGTTCTGTTGTTTGCTACCCTTGGCGTTGCCATGGCCGATGTGAAACACGATACTTGGGAAGAACTTGAAGATGAATATCACCATAAAGAGGTTGAATATGCATTAGATGGAAATATTACTGCTGCTGAAGCAAAATCCCTCGACCACCTTCACCATGAAGAAGTTGGAGCCCACCTCTCGTATTTGTCGTATCGTGTTTCTGGAATTACCATACTTTTGATGTCGATTACATATACGACTTTCATCGGCGTTGGTGGATTCCTTAACGCCAGTAAACCAAACGGTGATGACGACCACGGCGATGACCACGGCGATGCTTATGGCGGCGACCACCACGGTTCAGCTTCACCGATCATCTTTGCTTTCGGTATCCTGCTCTTTTTAGCAGGATTCCCCGACTTTGCCATCGCTTGTAAAGCGATGTTGAATTCAAGCGTCACTGCCGACCTCGGTATGCTCACTTTGAGTTTAGTTGGCTTGCTGACCATCGTTATCGCCGTTTCGAACTGGTGGTTCGAAGATTTACCGTTCAATGGGGAAGGCGAACAAATTGCTACATCTTACCCGTTCGAAGGCGAACACATCCGTAAGGCTGGATTGTGGGTCTTCATTATGTCTGAGATTATGGTTTTCGCAACCTTCTTTTCTTCCTACCTTCGTATGCGGACTGAATGGTGTACTGACTGGGCAATCCGTGATGGCGTTGAAGCCTGTAAGGATGTCCCAGAAGGAACGGTTGTAACCGCATCGGATTTATTGCGATATGATTTTGCAACTTTACTTCCTGGTGCAATCAATACTTTTGCTCTGATCATTTCATCCTATACGATTGTCTTGGCATTGAAGACTGCACGCAACAAGGATTGGAAAGCCAAAACAGGCTTAATGGGCAAAATCATGCCAACCCGAAAAGCCGAAATCCGCAACTATCTGATTGCCACTCTCTTGCTTGGTTCTCTGTTCATCGTTCTCAAACTTGTTGAATGGAGCCATTTGGTTGCAGAAGGCTTCGACATCGGAACTGTTCAGGGTTCCATCTTCTACATCGCTACGGGAGCACACGGACTGCACGTCTTCATCGGCTTGCTGGTTATGCTGTATCTCGTCTTCAAGGCTGACACGGTTGGCTTTGATGAAGACAATGCACAGGGTATCGAATACTTCGGACTCTACTGGCACTTTGTCGACTTGGCTTGGGTTGTTATCTTCCCAGCATTCTATCTATACTGAGGTGAAAAAATGGGCGAACATGCTACGAAAGGATTGGAACACTGGCTAATGACCAAGACTGGTAAAGACATTTATTTTTGGAACTTCCTCGTATTGATGTTCTTCACCTTGTTTGAAGTCGGTGCAGTTTTCTTTGAAAAGATTCCTGGGACGGAAATTAAAATTACGAAAATGGCAGTCTGGATTATTTTGATTGTCGTCGGTATCGTCAAAGGATTCGGAATAGCAGCTTTCTTCATGCATTTGAAAGACGATCCTCGTATCTACACTCGTACAGCACTGTTCCCAGTACTCTTTGTTATCCTGATGCTCTGGGGTATTGGTTTGTCAAACCCTGCTGGTGTTACTGACCTTCCAAGTTGGTGTACACCAAACTGGGATTATGCTGAGACGCGTTAAGCGGATTACATAGTCGGCAAAGGTTTGATAGACTCCACCTCTCGGATAATTATTATGGACAAAGGTAGATTCGTCACCGTCTTGATTGCCGGTTTACTCCTCATTGCTTCTACGCCTTTATCTTCAGCATACAAGGGACATCAGTTATCACGAGCCGAAGTCCTTGATTTTACCCTTACAGACCAAAACAATGAGAACTTCACCTTTTCCCAAAGCCTCTCCGAAGTTCATGTGGTTGCATTTATTTTTACTCGATGCATAGACGTATGTCCCGTGATTACCCAATCCCTCAAATTAGTTCAAGAAGGTCTTTCAGAATCTGATGCCGAAGAAGTCCAATTCATCTCAATTTCTGTTGACCCAGGTTATGATACACCCGAACGCCTCACGGAGTTCACAGCCCTTCACGGTGTTGAGTGGCCCCATTTGACTGGCGAATCAGATCTCCTTGCCGACGTCTACAACTCCTTTGGTGTCATCGTTCAAGAAGAAGTAATCCAGGCCCACATAGCGAATTCTGAACCGACCGTTACATTCGTTGACGCGTCTGGAAATTCAAGTGAAATGATGTTTGAACCAACAGGTTGGACCCTCAATGAAATCATTGCAGAAGAGGCCAATTGGACCTTCAATGCAACCTATGGCCAATACGGGCATTTTGTTCAATCAATCAACGGAATTGAATCTCCTGCAGATTGGTCTTGGTATTGGGCCCTCCACACCTTCAACAGTTCTTCAATGGCGTGGGAAGAGTCCATGGTTGGAATTGATGACATCGATGCTTTAGAAAACGAACATCTCGCTTGGGCAGCATCGAATGCAAACACTTCGGGCCTTTCTCTCCCTCAAATGAATGATTCAAATGCTTCGATTCAAATCCTCTACCCAGATAATACGACAGAGAACCATTCGCTTCAGACTGATTTCAATGCTTACCATCTCACCAAAGGCGCTTTTGCTGGTGCTGGCTTGAACGCTTCCTTTTCGAACGACCCGACCTATGGCCATTTTGTGGAAGCACTCGACGATGTTAACAGTCCGAGTGACTGGTCTTGGTATTGGTCGATGTACGTCTGGAATACGAGCAGTACAGGCTGGGAGTCTTCAATGCTCGGGGTCGATGATTTAGTTGAACCAGGCTACATCGCTTGGGCACCAAACAGCACCAATATTTCTGAAATCCCGATGCCTAAATCCCTTCAACCAAAAGACGAAATGGCTCCTATTGTCTGCAACGGCAATGGTTGGGAAATGGGTACAGGTGACGGGAAACACTGCATGTGTGATGAGGGCTATGAATGGGGCGAAGATGACCGTTTGTCTTGTATTAGCAACGGAGAGGTCGACATTGATTTTTCAGTCGGCCATTCAACGATTACCTACATCATGGATGGGATGAAACCCAAAATCGCTTGGACTGGCGACTCATGGAAAGCCGATGACTTCCGAGCAGACCTCGAACAAGTCATTTCATCCCAGTCTTCTTCTTCGGATTCCGAAGGATTCTTGCCTGGCATGACGTTGCTTGCTGCTGTTTCAGGCTTAAGCCTCGCTGCAATCATCGTTCACATTCGCTCGAGCGATGAAGATGATGAAGCGTAAGCCTCATATTGAACAGTCATCCGACCTGTACATGCGATAACGGGGTGTTCCATCCCG
>CAJJCQ010000092.1 GCA_905182725.1 uncultured Candidatus Poseidoniales archaeon | reverse complement strand
CCAAGCGTTGTTGGTTTCTTCAAATGCGAATCCAGTTGCACTGTCTACATTCCAGGTCTCAGAGTTGTGAATCCAGATTGTATAATCTTGACAGTTTTCTGAATCTTCCATAGAATCATTCATTGTTTCATTCGACTGGTCATCTTCCACGTCCATAACCACGAACGTGTGTGCAGTGGAGTTGTCGTAAGCAGTTGTTGGGAATTCAATAACAGTTCCAACTCGAATAAAGACAACATCATCGCCTTCGAGCAATCCGTCAATTTCAACCCAGAAGTCAACAGCTGTTCCGTTTTGTCCGTCAAGTGTCATTCCTTTTGAAATGTCATCAATATCGAGGTTCATTGCGTAAAGGGCCATGAGCATGTCAACTTCTGACTCGTCGAGCACAGTGTCGTTGTTACCGTACATTGAGTCAGCCATCATTGAGAGGCGTGCAATATCTTCGGCGTTGTCAATGACTGCCAATTCGATAATAACCAATTCCATGGAATCATCATGCCATTGTTCAAACATTACATTGATGTTCATAAAGTCGATTTCATCGCCTTCGTCTTCAGTGTCGGTGTTGTTCTGATCATCGCCACCAGAGGATTGACTCATGTCAGCCCACAGGTAACCATCAGCTTCGCAAGATGTAGCATCCGTGTAGCCTCCGACGACAACGAGGTTTTCCCTGTCGTAGCAAACCATGTTTGTTTCTCCGCCATCGTCTCCACCGTTGTCGTGGTCTTCATCGTCATCTTGCAAACTTTGAATCTGGTAAAAGAAGTTTTCAAATTCATCATCGTCAAGAAGTTCGTCTCCGTCACGATCATTCATCTTGAAGGCAATACTCACCCATTCTTCTTCAACATCTGAGAGAGGTTCTCCACTATCGTCCGTGCTAAACGAATTTAATAGAGAGATGGCTTCAGTGAGGGAGATTTTTCCATCACCATTTAAATCTGCGTAAAAGACCATGAATTCTCCACTAGGTAATGGTTGGTCTTCGGGACAGAATTCTCCATCAAATGAAGCAGTTTCGCCTGCCACAAGATCCATTTTCATGTCCTCGTCGGAGCTTTCCCCGAATTCCCAGAGTTCCCCGTCTTCCATCACATTGTCACCGGCCTTAACCTCATAACAATAACTAGGATCCAAATCATCCATGTGCGCCATGAAAAATGTCAATTCAGACAAATTGAGCATTCCATTTCCGTTGAAGTCATTGTGATTGAATACATTGGTTAAGAAGGTGGTCTCCGATTCGGGCTCGACGGACATTACCAGCATCTCAGTGAGGCTAATGTTTCCATCACCGTCAGTGTCAAGCATCATCATCATCATCTCGAGATCATCTTCGTCATCGTCTTCGCCCATGTTATTCATGGCTTCAACGAAAGAAGAGAATTCATCCATGTTGAGTTCTTGGTCGCCATCGACGTCCTCGCCCGTGAAGAGATTGGTAATCATGCTCTTTGTTTGTTCGTCTACGGTTTCATTGCTGCCGTCTTCCATTACTGCGATGTATTCATCGATTGAAATAGTTCCATTTCCGTCGAGGTCGAACATCTGGAACATCATTTCTTCTTGAGTAGGCATTTCTCCAACTGTGAAGAACTCCATTCCAATCATGGAATCGTTTTCATCGTAAACATAAACCAAGATCGTGTACATTCCCGAATCGGCACAGCAATCCGGACTGGTCCAATCATCGAAGCCATTGGTAGGGTCACTGCTGTCTGCCGGGAAGTGAGTTTCGTTGATAAGTTCGTTTTGATACATGTCCATAATCACAATTTGAACGTATGCAATGTTACCATCACCATTGTGAATCATAACTGTGAGGACTCCAGTTTCATCAAGCATAGCCCCAACTGACTCATAGTCGCCCATGATATAATCGTAATAGAAATCCATGAATTCATAGAATTCAAGCATACCGTCGTTCGCATCTTCGGTATCATTGCCGTCTGCGCTCGTGAATCCTGTGTCGTAGTCAGCCATAGCATCGAGTAAAATAATTTCTTCTGAGGTGTTCATTGGGGATTCATTGTTTTGAGATCGCATCAAGTTCTCGTGATTGATGAGTTCAGTCCCGTTGATTGCACCATCGCCATCAACATCGACTTCATTGAATGTGTCTTCTGCTTCAGTGTCCAAGGTGGGCATTTCACAAACGCTTCCGTTAGCCATGCAGATTTCGGTGAATGCATGTCCGACAGTGGAGCCGTCGTAGGAGTCGTTCACATATGCGTCGACACTGTACCAGGTGCCTTCGTCAGCCATTGGGGATGCGTCTACGCTTCCCTCAAAGAAGAGAGTAAGGCTGATGTCAGCCCAGTGGGTGTTCCACGAGGTGTTGTCAGATTCTTCCATCATGTCTTCGGGTCCAAACCAAGCGGAAAAGCCGTCGCCGTCATAGACGTGGATTTCTGCTGTTAAGGCTGTGTAGTCGGTACCATTTGCGTCAAAATCGACGATCATATCGAGTTCATCGTAATCCATAGAGGCCATCGTGTTCATCGAACCGTTGCCTGTTGTGGGGTCTGCGTAAGATACGCCAGCAAATGTAGTTGTAATCAGGGCGAGTGCCATAAGGATGGCTGCGCCGGGCTTCATATTGATTGATGTAGAATCAGTCATTGTTAGTCCTCATACAACCTGTATATTAAAGGATAGGTAAAAACAGTGTAAATGGCCTCTGTGCGCTGTTTTTGAGGGATTGACGTACCGCTGAATTGAAGAGGGAGTGAACATTGGGCCGAATATAGTCCCTTAGTGTAGCGGTCCATCATGGAGGATTCTGGGTCCTCTGACCTCGGTTCAAATCCGGGAGGGACTACCACCGCTTCTGTCGAATGAAAGGGTTTGATACAAGTGTGCCTTTCCGATGGATATGGCGAAGGTTGAGTTGTATACCAATCGAGGGTGTGGTGCTTGTGTCAATGCCAAACGTTTACTGGATTCTAAAAAAATTCAATATCAAGAAATACGCCTTGGTTCATCTAAGCGTACCGATGCAGAGTTTCATATTCGTACCAATGGAAGCAAAACCATTCCACAAATTTTTATTGATGATGAGTGGATTGGTGGCTTTGCAGAGTTACAAAAATATGAACAGGCAAATGAATTGGATTGGCGTTTAGGCCTCAGTGAGCGCCCTCACGTCTCGGTGTTTCAACGACTCCTTCGAACACTTACCGGTCGTATTTACTAAAGCAGTTTCAATCATCTGTTCAAAGTAAAGCTTGTAACCATCTGCATGGCTTGACCGTGAGTAATACTCCCTGAATAATCGCGAACTTTACCATATGTTGTGATGCGTGCTCGGAATTTACAGACCGTTGTCGTGTCGTCTCTTGAATGGTGTTTGTAAAAATGAACGCCGACTTTGTATTGTCCAAGTGGTGCACTGTCAGGCCACACAATGTTCTCAACTGCTTTTTCGCTGGTCGGTCTTACATTCATATCGACATCAAGTTCACCGCCACAAGCGCTCTTTTTGTTGTTGAAATAAATTCGTTCTCCCGAAGGGCAGAAGAGGTGAAGATCGAGGTCATTGAAATCATCCCAGGCTAAGGAAATCTGCACTTCACCTGTTTTTCCGCCTTCGCGTTCAATACGGTACTGGATATCATCGTTTTCAATTTCATTCGCTTCCATCATTCTGATGCCACTGCCAATTTCTTCCTGTTCAATAAATGCGGCATGCTGATTCAAGGGTTCTTCATAGTGTTGAATCCACGTGTTCCGTAATTCAACGGAGGATTGCTCTTGTTTCAAATCAGTCGGAATTTCACCACTTACGCCTTTACTCGGTTCAAATAAATCGCCCACTAAGAGGCGAAGTGCAATGATATTTTCGTCTCGTGCTTGGTCTCGAGCATCATAACTTTCGCGTTCCTTCGTTGTCAATTCATCTACTTGACGACTTGGAGATTCGAGTATCGGTGATTCCTCACTTTCAACCGATGATGCAGTTCGGTTGTGTTCAGCCTGTGTTTCTTGTTGTGTGATTTTGTATTCTTGGATTTTACTTCCAGCAGAAGTGAAATGTGTTGGCACTTCGGCGGTTTTTGGAGCGTGCTTTTCTCTTCGAGCCGCTACATCAAGCAGGTTACGTTGGTGTATACGTGAACGGATTCGGAGAAAGAGTACTCCGCCGATGATGACAATGACGAGGAAAATCCAAGCGATTGTCATACATGATCTCCAGTATTCAAGAACTAGTTGTGTAATGCTGCGTTGATTTTGTCTAGCATTTCTTTACCAGGGCGCAACACACTGTCAGGTACATCGACCAGTGGCATATCGACCAAGCCTAAATCTTCAGCAAGAGAAGGTTTGGTATTGTCGAAATACAAGAGTCCAGTGACGTGTTTCTTGTCAGCTTCTGCAGCGTGGAGTGCAGTGAGTGCTGCAACTGCACTTTCGGGGTCATGTTCTGCAGAAATCGTTTCGAGACGAATCGTAGAGCCATCATGTAACGTAATATCCCGATAATGTCCTCCGGGTACATCGATTTCCTCAACTGGGTTGAAGTGAGGGATGTAATCGGTCATGTGGAGAGTGATTTCGTTTTCTTTAACATATCCATACGAGCGCATTGATTCATCGTTATTGTTGAACGTGACACAGGGGCTGATGACATCGATAAGAGCGAAACCTTTGTGCGACATTGCAGCCTTGATTAACGAGCCCAATTGCTTCTTAGAGCCTGAGAACGAGCGTGCCACGAATGTGCAACCAAGATTGACCGCAAGTGCACACAAATCAATTGGTTGTGTCTTGTTTGGCGTACCCTTTTTCTTTTTTGAACCAATGTCGGCTGTGGCGGAATACTGACCTTTAGTCAAGCCATAGACTCCGTTGTTTTCAATGATATAGACCATGTCCATGTTTCGTCGAATAGCGTGAATCAATTGCCCGATTCCAATCGAAGCAGAATCGCCATCACCGGACACGCCGATGTAAAGTAAGTCTTTGTTGATGGTGTAGGCGCCAGTCGTGACCGATGGCATTCTTCCGTGAACCGTGTTGAATCCATGAGATTGTCCAAGGTAGTAAGCAGGTGTTTTTGACGAACAACCTATTCCGGACATCTTAGCAACACGGTGAGGTTCAATGCCGTTCTCCCAAGCCGCGTTAATGATGACGCTTGAGATTTGGTCGTGTCCACAGCCGGGGCAGAGAGATGATTTCCCACCAGTGTAACTGTCCTTCGGTTCGTTGAGAACATTGAGTTTTATGGTGCGTGCTGGTCGTTCAGGTTTGTCGCTCATTGTCCTTCCCCCTCCAAAGTATCAAGAATACGTTGAGCGTAAATACCTGCTCTGGGGGGTGTTCCATCGCTGTAA
>CAJJCQ010000091.1 GCA_905182725.1 uncultured Candidatus Poseidoniales archaeon | reverse complement strand
AAGATGGATGTGGCGATAACATCGACGTTTGGCCGAACAATTCACTCGAATGCTACGATCAAGATTATGATGGAGTTGGTGATAATGAAGATGCGTTTCCTCAAAGTGCCTTTGAATGGCTCGATTCCGACGGAGATGGCATGGGCGATAATACCGACTTGTTCCCATTTGATTCCGAAGCTCAATACGATTCAGATGGTGATGGAATAGCAAATGCTCATGACCCTTTCCCGGGTAATGCTAACATGGACTCTTGGTTTGATTTAATACTTCGATTGATGATTTTCGTTGGAGTTCTGGTTGGAGGTGTGAGTCTGTTCCAAAGACGCCAAACAGCGATGGGTGAAGCGAAATGGGATGCGTTTGAAGGAGATACTCAACGCTTTATGGAAGACGAAGAAATGGAGTCGCAGCGTCCGAGTGCACCGCCTTCAGTTGATGCATTCCAATTCAAAGAGTGAGTCTTATTCTTCTTCATACTTTGATGCTAATTCAGAGTTCACTAATGCCAATTGACAGTAAGGACAGTTATCTTTTGGATTGAGAAGGTCCGGACGGATCGCAAGTACTGCCATACAATGTGGACAGGCTGCCAACATTTCACCAGGTTCTAACTCGAGGCCTGGAATTTCTTCATCCCGACCAGCGTATGCATTTTTGTAACCGGGGTGGAAATGCGAAAGTGAGCGACGGAATGAGCCAAACATGGCCCAAGAAAACAAGAAGACAAAAAGCAGAGACATTGCATCTCCTGTAAAAAAACTGTACAATGAAAAAAGCGCATTGATGGCAAAGAAGAGACCTGCCATTGCAATAACAGCAGCGCCTAACCAATAGACCAGTGGGTGTTTATTTCGGTAAGCGAGCCAATTGATCATCAATAAAGCAGCCAAGCCCCCCAAGACGGTTGTTTGGATGCTGCTTGAAAATCCATTCACTATTTGTGAAACAATAAGCAAAACAATCAGGCTATCGACAAACAAAATGAAGGAAATTCCTCTGTGTAATCGAAGAAAGGGATTGGCATTGTTCGCGATGGAATGAGGCTTCATGCCGGCAATGACCATCTCGTCTGCTCGGCCTGCCATGGTGATTCCTACTGCTCATGGTGTTTGAGCATTGCTCGCCATAGATGAGAAGAACACAATGGAAGAAGTCATGATGGAGACCATTCTCCCAGTACACATGGGGATTCGTGATACCGATGTCAACATGCGAGGCGACAGCCTTGCTGGGCAAACGGTCTTACTCGGTGTATCTGGTGGAATTGCTGCTGTAGATACCGTCCGCTTAGCACGTGAATTGCGCCGCCATGGGGCGAACGTTCGAGTGGCTTTGACGCATTCTGCTCAACGTATTATTACTCCACTCGCTGTTGAATGGGCGACACAAGGCGAAGTAATTACAGATTGGGATGGCAACATGGAAGTTCTCGATGAAGTCGATGGAATACTTGTTGCTCCAGCCACCCGTGATACAATGGCGAGTTATGTTCACGGATTACAACATGGACCTTTGATGATGGCACTCAGTGTCGCACGTAGCCGAGATTGTCCAGTCATGATGATTCCAAGCATGCACTTAGATTTGGCAAAGGATCCGGTAACTGACGATATTGTCGATGAAGTTCGAAAGCATGGAATCCATGTGTATTGGGGTGAAGAAGATGAAGGAAAAAGGAAAACGCCTCACCATGAAGAGATTGTGGCCCGGTTTGCTCATCATATGAATCGTGGTAAACCAAATCGCAAAGATGTCGTGGTGACTTTAGGAGCAACTCGCTCAGCCATTGATGATATTCGCTATATCCAGAATACCAGTTCTGGAGCCACTGGCTTTTCCATCGCCGATGATTTGTATCGTCACGGTCACGATGTGACATGTGTGGCTGGTGTGACTTCTGTTCCACCTCTGAACTGGCTACCATTGATACTCAAAGTACCAGAACCGAATGCCATGCTCAAAGAATTGCAAGTATTGGCCAGAGATTCCATCGATGCTTGGATTCACACAGCTGCTGTGCTAGACTATCTTGTTGCGAAACCTGCAGAAGGAAAAATCGCCAGTCAACAAGGTTCACTGAACGTCGAACTAATCGAAGGTACCAAGCATATTGAAGCACTCAAAGAATCCTGTAAGGACGCAGTTCGAATCGGATTCAAACTCGAATCTGGAATCAAACAAAAGGATTTGATTTACCGTGCAACCGCTCAAATTGAAAAAGCGGGAATGACTGCCGTGGTCGCCAACCGTCTCGAAGACCTTGGTGATCAGAGCAAACCAAGAGGATACTTAGTTGACTCACTTGGAAGCCATTTTGTCTTAGAAGATACGCATGCAATGTGTGAAGCGATCCGAACCTTTGTTGAACGAGGCATTTGAGGGAATACCATGCGTCGTTTTGCAATTATAGGACATCGTGCGATGTCTGAGGGAAAGTTACCACTCAATGACATGGCAGGCGGTGCTGGAAGAATGGATGTGCTTGTACGTGCATTGATGGCTGGCTTATTGACAAGTCATGGAATACGACATGATACTGAAGTTATTCTTCATCTGATGGGAGGTCCAGGCCCGTCACGACGAATCAAGTTCGTAGGTTCCTTGCTCAAAGGAGTCCATGCTGAGGAACGTGCAGTTGGAGGACAAATCGGTAAAGTTCTCAACTTACCAACACCAGCACGTGGACATTGGACTGAACGCTCACATGGGATTTTTGACAGTGGAGGCGACATCACCCATACGTTATCTGAATGGAGCGATGTCCAAATCGTGTGTCTCGATGCTGATGCGCCCCGACTCTGGCAAGCTGATGAACCACTGCCACTGAAAGCCAAACCCCATTCAAACTATGAAGGCGAACATGGTGATTTTACTATCTCTGGCTTGGATATTGGTTTCATTCTCAGTGACGACAAACCATTATCGGATGAACTGTTCAAAGAAAATATGTCCTTACGATCACTTGGAGATTCATGGTTACAAGGTCACATGGCGATTGCCGTGTGTCACTTTTTACTCGACCAAGGAGCCAGCCTCAATCTGACTCAGTCGTAAAGCCAAGCAGGATAACCGCCTTCACATGCTTGTAAGGCCCATGTTAAAAGTCGATCATCAAGAGCAAGCGGATGAGTCTGTGGCCAAACTGGTAAGCATGAAACGCTGGCCTTACCCATTGCCACAACATCACAGTCACTTTGTGGCACTTCGGAATGGTCAATCGATGCTGCACCAATGGTAAAAGTCGCCGCTTCTTCCGACTCTATAGAACTAAAAGACACAGCGTCTCGATACCATCGCATACCGAGGCGAGTCGTTGTAACTTCACCATTCCAGCCCGGTGGGACGTTGAGATTCAACATTAATTCACCTTGTTGAAATGCAGTGCGTAGTGCAAACTTCGGGTCGCTTTCCCATGCAGGGTGGTCAGGTATGTCTGGCCATCGACTCAAATGTGTAGCAGTCAAATCGACTTCTGGACGTCGGAGGTTTTTGGGTTCATTGGGAAGAACGCGAAGGGCTACTTCGATCAATTCTACAGTTCCTTGAATAGCAGCTTCCATTCCTTCCTCTTCGAAAGAAGTGAAGGATGAAGCGATGGCTGGCATCCCATACAAACCCGCTTCACGTGCTGCACCCATTGTGCCACTGTGGTACGAGTCTTGAGACATGTTTGGGCCAAGATTGACGCCAGATACGACAAGACGTGGGCGGATGCCAGGAACTGCATGTTCTAAACCGCCATCAAGGGCGACAATCATGGTATCACAAGGTGTACCTTGCAGTTCAAACAACTTTGCTTCTGCTTTCTCAGTATCGAGGCCCCAAGTATCTACCAAGTCATCTCTCGGGCGAAGTTCCATCGGTGTACCCAAATTAATACGCATACCTGCTGCGGAATTATTCTCATGAGGGGCAAAAACGACGACGTTGTGACCAGCACTGTTCAAAGCCTGAACCAGTAACCGGAAGCCTGGTGCTTCGATACCATCATCGTTTGTAAGTAAAAGCCAACCTTGTTGATTCGATGATGACATGATGACGCCTCATTCTTCTCCGGTTGCCGGGTGTGTTTGATTGTTCGTATTGTCGCTATCGATTCCACCGTAGATGACCAAGAGGACCCCGACGACAAGAATTGGCCCTCCGACCCATGTCCATTGCCCTGGAACACCACTGCCAAAGAAAGCCCATCCAATCAGTGAACCAAGCAAGGGTTCGAGTGTGACGCTGGTTGAAATCACCAACGGCGAGATATATCTCAAACAGGTATTGAGCCCTGTATGGCCGAGTAAACCTGCAATTAAAGCCAAGGCCAAAAACCATGGGAAGTACTGTGCGTCAGTCCAGCCAAGAACGCCTAAAGATGAAAAATCAGGTTCTAAAGCCCATGATGCCGGTAGTAAAAGAAGCGATGCTAGAAGGGTCACTGGGAATGCATAAAGAAAAATCGGCATCCATTCACGCAGTACTCTACCACTGATGATGTAACCAACAACAAAGATTGCTCCAAAGAAAGCAAGTGCATCACCCCAAATTGTAACGGTGTGTCCACCTTGTTGGTGGCCTTGATCGAGTAACGTGATCGCTGCACCTGAAAAACCAACGAGGGCTCCAAGAATTTCCAGACGGTTTGGTTGACGATGGCCGACGAAAAACGCTGCGAGAACTCCCATACCTACGATAATGATAAGTGGATGTGCAGTTACAAAGAGCAGTGAATGGGTCAAAGAAGTTGCATCTAAACTGGCAACCCAAGCACCAAAATGCAAGGCTAATGCACTTCCACTGGCAGTAATGATCAGTATCGTTTTGCGCTCAAACATTCGTGACTTGATTGCTGTCTCCTGTTGACGCCATTGATACACGAAAAATGGTGCGAGTACAATCGAAGTAAGTTGTAAGCGCCAAGATGCACGCAAGAGGGGTGGGACCGTGTCTACATGCTGGAACAGGGCTCCAGCACTGGATACGCCACACACAGCTGCTACGAGTAATCCCCATACCCAAAACGGGGTCTTGGGTGAACTCATACAATTCACGCTCACTTTTCGAGTACGGCGTCAACACTGTCTCCACCGATGACACCAGCACGCTTGAACAAGAGGTAGATTCCGCCACCAATCAATACATTGAGTCCGATAAATCCGCCCATTCTTGCGAAGTACCATGTTCGACTGTCAGGGTTACTCACCAATGTGTCGACGAAGGAGAGAATGCTTGATTCGGTTCCGAAGAATGCTTCACCTGTGAGTAGGCCTGCTGCGACCATAAAAGTACTCAGTAACAGAAGTGCACGTTGCTTTTCAGCGACGGTGGCCCCTTCTTTCTCTTTAATGGCCTCAATCTTAGGGCGAAGGCGCTTATCTTCCCACTTGTCGCGAGAATAGCCACCAATCAGCATTGGCAAGGTGTGAGGTATATCCAGATACATTCCAAGACCGAACGAAGTACCCATTCCAGTTCCCCATTCGACAAACATTCCGAGAAGGAATCCGAGCGCTAAGAGTTTCAAGTCTCCTTCACCTTCAGCGAAAATCACTGAGAATGTAGCAAAAGCATTTGCTTGTGGAGCCATTAAATCAATGGTACCGTCTGCGAGTTGCTTTGAGAGGAAGATGGCTACTCCAGCACCGATAATGGCACCAGGAATCACGCCCATGATGTTTCCTTTTGAAATGTGATACGGGCGGTTACCGATGTAGAGACTGTTTTTGTAATCGCCAATGACCGTACCGGACATCGAAATAGCCGAACCAAAGACCGTTGTTCCAACAAGTCCCAAAAGCACAGCATCTTGGGTGTCGAGTTGCAGAAGGTCTTGAGCATTCAAGAATACACCTAAAAGCATCAGAAGAACAATGAATGAAGTTCCAGATACGGGTTCGATTCCAGTTTCACCCATAACCCGAACGGCAATTGCCCCGAGCAAAAAGGTCGTCATGATCAAAACTGTTGCAAACACAAGTGAAGCGAGAACTGAGAAACCACCGACGGTGAAAATGATGATCATGGCAATGAAAGTGATACCCATAAAGATTGGAATGTGTTTGAGAGGCCATTCATACCAGCCTTTCCCTTCCATGTATTCTTGACTTCCTTCACCTTTGAAGGCAGCACCGATATCACCGAAGATATTGACGAAGGTTTTCCACATTTTTGCCAAACCAAACATTCCACCACCAACGATTGAACCAATGGCGATTGTACGAACAGTTTTACTAAATGCAATCATTTGTAGTGATGCGGAGCCACCTGCTGCATACTCTTGGATTGGTATGTTCGCTTGTAGGGTTGCATCATAGATTGGGAAATTAAAGTAGACGACCAGGGGGACTAAGAAGAACCAACCGACGAGTGTTCCAAGATTAACGAGGAAAGCAACTCGTGTTTTCATAAACCACCCAATGGCAAACATCGAGGGAGTGAGTGCAACACCAATGTAGGTGTAGGCAAAGGGATTCCAAGCAGTTTCTGCGGACCAATGTGTGTAATTGAGTGAAACACCATCTTCGATACCGCTTGGTTGGTGGATTTTCCCATTTGAATAAAAGGTGGCAAGGCCGTAATCGCCAATGTGACCAGACTCCGCTAAGAAGTCAAGGAGCGCCATTTTCTTTCCATTGACCCATACCAGCGGATATTCGACGAGGAACAAAACACCCATGGTGATGGTTGTCCACCATCCAATGGTTTTCAGAGATGCGCGAGCATGTTCTACGGCACCCGTATTGACATCTGAAGCGATATCCAGCATCTTGAGCGTTGCTTCAAAACCAGGCAATGGCAAAGGGTCTTCTACCAACCATACACGCCTAAAGATGATGAAATACATGATTCCGAGGAATCCTGCAAACATACTTGCGACAATCCCAACAAACGCCAGATTGAATGTATCAGCATTGGTAATCAGCGGACCATCTGCTAAGAAATAACGAGGGTCAGATGCCAAAAGGAAAATTGCAGGGAACGTGAAAATAAAACCAGTCGAAGCATGCGTTGCACCGGTTGTAGCTGAGGTTGCAATATTGACTTCAGACGGAGACCATTTGAGCGCCATACCCAAAAGGTAGGCAATGTACCAAGCAGCCGATATAGCCAATCCTAATTTGAGGCCAATATAGGCAGTCACACCAGAAAATACTGCTCCAATCGCAATGCCGTAGAGTACTTTAGGTGTATTCCAATGTGATACTTCAAACGACTCTTCAACGTTTTTCTCTTCTAAATATTGTTCGAGTACACCTGTATTCAGGTTGTTGTACATGTCATCATCAAGCCAAGTGAGCGTACCTTCTTCGATCGCTTTCAAACCCTGAGGAGTAACAG
>CAJJCQ010000090.1 GCA_905182725.1 uncultured Candidatus Poseidoniales archaeon | reverse complement strand
CATGTTGTTGCAAGCCCCATCATGTGGATATTGAATATTCGGTCGGTTACTGGGTCTACCCATCCATAAGGGTCGCTGGTGAATGGGGCTTGAGTAAAATCACGAGTGTTTTCCCAAGTCGCTCCGTGATCACAAGAACGCATTGGTTTTTCCATCGCAATGAAAAACATGCAGCCGCTTGAAGTTATGCCGATACTTGGCTCCTTACCCGTTTCACCAACATCACTGAACACGAAGTCCATGACGATTGGCGCTTCATCGACAGGCATTCCGCTACCGTTGGTGACAAAGATACGTTGGTCCATTTCCGATTCGATTTCAGCCTCTGCTGGCGCTTCGTTGGCACCAAAACAGCCCGCTAAAGAAACAGTCATGACAAGGAGAACCAGTAGAGTAGCCTTTGCTCGCATAGCCGTTCCACTCGACAGGGGAATAATGACTTTCCGATAGGGCGTTTTAGAATTAACCGGCGAATCATTCAAAGCATGAACTCATTTCTTCGGTCTGTGAAAGAATTTGTCATTTTCGATTATCCACTCCCTAAAGATCTGGAAGTTGAAAACATTTGGAAAAAAATTTCAGTTCTCCGACATGAAGTTTATGCAGAGGAGTTGAAGCAATATGGCCTCAACAGTGAACAAAAACTCGAAGATCCTGGCCGTCATTTTATCACCTGTATGGTTGGAACGAAACTGGCAGGATACATCAGTTTGAATCCACCCAACCAAAAACCCTTCCGAGTTACAAAATACTTCTCGCCTGAAACCCTCGACAAAACTGTGTTTTCTCTAACAGATGGACAACGCTCAACAACGTATGAGGTTCGTGCTTTGACAGTATCACCAGAGTTTAGAGGGCAACACATCTCATCGCAACTGATGGTAAATGCTCTCAGGTTTGTCCTTCAACATGAAGGAACAGATATCATTGCAATGGGACATTCGGGTGTGGTTGAAATGTACAAAAAACTTGGAGTAACTGTTTTTGAAGAACATGGCGTACAATATGGTAAAACTCATTATTATCCAATGCATCTCAATCCACAAAAGGCATTCACGACTCACGCTGAACAAATTGCACAAATCGAAACGATAGAAGAAGATGATGTGTGCTATCATGGAGGGAAATCATGGGATGCCTCGAAATTTGATTTCGAAATACGCGATTCCCTCATTGTTGCCGATGTATTAGACAGTCCATTCCCGCCTTGTCCTGAAGCATTACAAGTGATCCGTGAACAGTTGGAGAGATGTTGCCAAGAATCTCCACCAACTCAATGCGAGGAATTAATCGAAACGATTGCACATGTTCGTGGCGTTCAAACCAAACATGTAGCAGTTTCATCCGGTTCTTCATCGTTGATGTTCTCCTTCTTACCACAACTCTTGAATGCAAATTCGCGGGTTCTTGTACTCTCACCAATGTACGGTGAATACAGCCACATTCTTGCCCATGTCATCGGTTGTGAGATGACTAATTTTGTCCTTCATCGAGAAAACGGATTCAAAATAAATGCTGATGATTTGGTTGAACAATCTCGTCAACATGATGCTGTGATCTTCGTGAATCCAAACAGTCCTACGGGAGTCTACTGTGAAGAGATGAATGAAATCGTACACCGTATTCAAGATGAAAGTGAATCTCCTACTCGTTGTAAGATGATTTGGGTTGATGAAACCTATATCGATTACGTACCAGACGCACATTCATTAGAACCTCTTGTGGCATCATATCCCAGTTTAATCGTCTGTAAAAGTATGAGTAAATGCTACGCATTGTCCGGTTTACGTGTTGCCTACGCCGTCAGTCAGAAAATCACTGAATTACGACGATTCATACCACCTTGGGCTGTTAGTTTACCCGGCCAACTCGCTGCAGTTGCGGCTTTGAAGAATCCAAGTTATTACAACCAACAATACTCGATTATTCATCAACAGAGAATGATGCTGACTCAGAAACTACAACAAGAAAACTTCGATGTCTTGCCTGGTGTTGCAAATTTCATATTGACGTTTCTACCGAGAGATACACACCATACATCCTCGAGTTTTATTGAGGCATGTAAGGAAAAAGGTGTCTTTATTCGTGATGCTCAAAACATGGGAGTCTCACTTGGAAACAACTCTGTTCGATTTGCAATTCGAACACATGAAGAAAACCAACGTATCCTTCAATGTGTTCAGCAGGTTCTCGCTCAACAATGATGTTCATTGACCTTTGAACTTCTCAACAACCACAATATCAGAAATTGAAGTTCCTGGATACTGGCCTTGATCGTCTTTTTCAATTGACTTCACCATATCGAGAGCGCACAAGAGACCTGCACTGACACCTGTGAGTGCTTCCATTTCGATTCCAGTTTTGTAATGAGCTGAGACGCGGACTGTGCATCGAAGTGAATACTGCTCCCATGACCAATTGACTGTACAACCCTCTAGAGGGATTGGATGGCAATGAGGAACAATACGTGGAGTATCCTTGACCGCTTGAATCGCTGCGATGGTCGAAGCTTCAAGCACATCCCCTTTCTTGACTAATTTGTGTTGAATTGCTTCTGCAGAGGCTTGGCTCAAATTGAGTACACCGGTTGCAGTTGCACGTCGTTCAACAATTGGCTTCGAACCGATTTCTACGATACCTTCGATTTCTTTGTCCATAGTATTCTCTCCATCAGCCAAGTCCGGCTTTCCAAGACTCACCTTTACTGGTGACTTCTTTTTTCCACAGGGGCGCCTGCTTCTTGAGTTCGTCGATGAGCCATTCACAGGCTCGGAAGGCTTCTTTGCGATGAGGGCTACCAACATGGATAGCAACGATTGGCTCTTGGGGGCCTACACTACCGACTCGATGCGCCATGGCGATAGCCAACACTCCAAACTGAGCGATGGCTTGTTCTGCCAGCCCGTGTAGGACGGCCGACAACTGTTCCTGCCATGCATCAAATTCGAGACGGAGAACATCAGCATCACCTTCTTTACCACGGGTGATGCCCAAAAAAGAGACGATTGCTCCACATCCTTCGGTTTGTAATTTGGCTTTAAGAGCAACATCATCAAGCGTTTTAACCGCTTCTTCGATGAGAATCTGCCCCGCCATGTGTGCACGAGTGGAGCGCATCATTCAAACCTCACGCTTGTATGGCAATGGTCATGGGCGAGGATTCTGCTATCCACATCATGGGCGCTGGGCTTTCGGGCTTGGCTGCTGCTACGGTGTTGGCAAAGGCAGGAAAAGAAGTCCATGTTCACGACATTCGAGAGGACTCAGGTGCTCGGTTTGATGGTGATTTTCAAGCATTGGAAAACTGGAGTATGGGTGTCGATTTCTTTGAACAGTTGAAAGAATGGGGCTTTGATTTATCTGAGTTCAAGGCAACAGAGTTTGATGTTGTCGATTTGATTCATCCCGATGATGTCATCACACAAGCAACGACTCCGAGTGTCGCATACCGAATCGTTGAACGAGGTACATCTGACCATACCATCGACCAAGGTTTCAAGCGACAAGCACTTGCAGCAGGCGCTCAAATCCACTACAAATCACGAGTAAAAGAAGAGGACTGCACGATTATTGCGTGTGGACCAAAAGGAACTTCTGCGGTTGCTTACGGGGAGATTTTCCATACTGACCATCCGAATCACATTGGGTTCCAACTCAATGACAAATTGGCACCAGGTTCCTATTCCTACCTCATCATCATCGACGGCGTTGGATTGATTTGCACATGCTTGTGGCGAAAACAAAAGAAAAGTGACCGATTCCTCAATGAAACAATTGCATGGTATGAAGCACACTATCCGAACCTCAATCGAAAGCCGATTAAACGAGTTGGCGGAAAAGGTGATTTTACCATCAACAGCAATTACAAGCAAGATGGTCGGTATTATGTCGGAGAATCTGGTGGACTCCAAGACTTCATGTGGGGATTTGGAATGCGAATGGCGGTTTGGTCAGGAGTTCTTGCCGCAAATGACATTCTTGGAAAAGGAGACTATGAAGACGATGTACGAAAGTATTTGATGCCCTATGTTCGAACCAGTGTCTCCAATCGTTGGCTCATGAATCGAGTCGGCGATGGAATGTTCAAGCGTATGTGTAATGCTTGGATGAAAGATCAGAAAAAGCGTGGTGATGGTCTTCTTTGGATTGGAAAATTATTCCGTCCAACCCTTTTCAAGTCAATTCTCTATCGATTTGTCACCCCTTTCATGTTGCAAAAAGACCCGAAATCCATGGGTCGTGGGGTTCGACGTATGCCGTTCCGCAAAGCACTCAAGCGCGATGTTTGGGAGCAATCCCCAGAAGCTGTTGCCATCGGTGAACAGTGGAATGAAGTTCGAAGAAAAGGAGCCAAAGTTTCGTTTGCAAAAGATGCTGAAACTGATAATAAGCCGCAGTAAAGACAGGCGATTTGTTCTTAATGCGAATACCTGTGGACAGGTTATGAGCGACCTCTACGGACTCAAACTTGAACCAATGCCTAACCGCCTCGTCAACTACGGTGTTACCACCAACGGCATCGCTGTTATTGAACTCACCTCGAACTCTGCTGGTGCCCCCATAGAAGGCGTAAACGACCGTTCACCAAACACCTATACTCACGCTATGATGTGCGACATCGACACTGCAGTTGTTAAGGCTCGATTCGATGATGACGTCACATGCATCGTCTTGACCGGTAACGGAGCATCCTTTTTCTCCGCAGGTGCATCGATTCAAATGTTGAACAGTGTCACTCCAGGCTTCAAATACAATTTCTGTCTTCACGCAAATGAAACACTTTCTCGACTTGAACAAACCTCCAAACTTGTGGTTTGCGCTATCAACGGCCACGCTGTCGGTGGCGGTCTTGAAATCGCAATGGCTGCAGATATCCGTATTGCACGAAAGAATGCCGGTAAAGTCGGACTTCCTGAAATCAATCTCGGTGTACTTGCAGGAACCGGCGGAACTGCTCGTTTGACTCGACTTATTGGTAAGGCAATGGCTCTTGAAATGATGGTCACTGGCGAACTGATGTCTTTTGAGGATGCACACGGATGCAAACTCATCAACCACATCTGGGAAGGATCTGCAGAAGATTTCCGCAGAGACATTCTTGACTGGTGCAGTCAATTCACGCTACCAAACAAGGCAGTCAAGGCTGTTGGAAACATCAAGCGCTCATGCCAAACTGGCCCTGAGATTCCATTCGAATACCACTTGGCCCTTGAGCGAGAGTTGCAAGCATCTCTGTTCAACAGCAGTGACGCAAAGGAAGGTATCGCAGCCTACGTCGAAAAGCGTGTTGCAAACTTTACCGGCCAGTGATTGAATGTCCATTTGGCATCAACGCTGGGATGAGAACCGTATCGGTTTTCATCGCCTCGAAGCGAACCCTACCTTGACCGACCACTGGTCGAAACTTTCTCTCGACAGTGACGCAAAAGTGCTTGTCCCTCTATGTGGCAAGTCGCTCGACATGCATTGGTTAAAGCAGCTAGGTCATACCGTTGTTGGTATCGAACTTGTCGAAAAAGCGATCACACAATTCTTCGATGATGCCTCAGCCTTAGCCCTACAAGAATCGAAACAGACTGGTACCAAATATTCAGCAGAAAACATCCACCTTTACCACGCTGACTTCTTCAAAGTCCAACCGGATGAGATGCCCGTGGAGGCATGGTATGACCGTGCAGCTCTGGTTGCACTCCCCTCAACAATGCGTCAAGCATACGTCGAACAATTGCTCAACTTGACAACGAAAGACAGTAAAGGATTGATGGTTACTTTCGATTACCCTCAAGAAGAAATGCAAGGGCCTCCGTTCGCTTTACCGGATTCGGAAGTCGAGTCATTGTTTTCACAACACTTCACGGTAGAACGGGTTCAATGGACCGATGTATTGGAACAAGAGCAACGTGACCTGACACGATGTAGCCTCTCGGTGTTCGTACTGAATCGCCGCTGAATACAACGCTCATCCCCTTGCTCGAAGCCGGAACCAGCATCAAGTAGTAGGTGCCCAAGAATTGACCATGCAAGTGAAGCATGGTGGGCCAAACCAACCATCGCTAAAGGCGAATATCGGCTTTGCGGTTTTCATTTTCCTTGCTGGCTGCATATGGCCTTTAATGGTCCATGGCGATTTCCTTGATGAAGCCGATGCGCATTCGTGGGATACAGTCGATGCAACAGTGGTCTATTTGCAAATCATTTACGACATATGCGATGACGGTATAGATGGAGGAGGTGATGGCACATGTGGTGAATATATAGCATCGTACAGATTGGAATTTTCCGTGAACAATGAATCATTCACAGTTTCAGAAAGGGAGACAGTTTCGCATTACACATCTCGAGTGTGGGAGGTTGATTACCCATTGAATTCGACAAGAGAAATCGCCTATGATGATGCAGAACCTTCGAACATCGATATTGACCAAGGCAATTATGTTCGGTTCATACCGCCAATACTGGTTGCTCTACTGTGTACGCTCTTTGCAGCATTACTTGCGTACGCTAGCATAATGATGGCCTTTGGAACCCAACCCAAACCTTCGAAGAAAAAGGAATCTGATATTCCTTTATTTGATGAACCGATTCACTTTATCTCAACAAAAAGTGTTTGGGGAGAACTGCATTTCACACATCCATCAGTTGAAGCATTGGCTAAGAAAATGAAGTCATTCGCATGCACAGCCGCAGAAATCGCTGAATTCTTTTCAAAATGTGAAACTCTGCAAGAAGACAGTAAGAATAACATTGCATTCGATAGAGAATGGATTCTGAAATATGAACAGTTCACGGAAGAATATGACTCGGAACTCCGTATTTTTGCGAATCAAAATAGGAAGATTCGAAGGGTATTGGTTAGTATTTCAGCGTTTATGTTGCTTGTAACGTTGCTTTTGGGCGTTCCGATGTTTACAAAATATGGGGCCTTGGCTTGGTACGGGTGGGTTCTGATTTTGAGCACACTCGCTTCCTTCGGTTTTACTTTTTTATTCTCTTCTATCACCGGAATCGTAGACGAGACTATCGAACAAGGACTTAGTGCAGCGATGATCGAAATCCTGGAAGAGGAAGAGGAAGAGGAAGATAGTTGATTATGAATCATCTCTTTCCTACCATCAAGAATGACAAAAGAGTCCTCAAAAGGCAGTAAATCAACAGAGTTGAAAGCCGTAGTCTTGAAGTCCTCGGTGCGTTTCGCCCAAATTACAGGTGAGCAGATGTCAACGTACAATGTCCCAGCCGATGTCCCAAATGATTTGATTGACACCTACATTCAGAACATGAATGCGGCAACTGCGGGCACAGGCAAGATGAATCTTTTCGCTTGTGACCAAAAGATCGAACACCTCAACGATGATTTCTACGATGGCGGGAAGAAAATCCCTGCCACATCCAACGACCCTGGCCATTTGTTCGAAATCGGACAACGATGCCATGATGCTGGGACAATCGGCGTATTGGCAGGTCAACTTGGCCTTATTTCGCACTATGCTCGTGATTATCCCGATCTACCTTATTTGGTCAAATTGAACTCGAAGTCATACATGGTTAAAACCGATCAGCGTGACCCAATATCTCAAGCAATGTGGGATATGGATGATGTCATGGCTCTTACGCATAACGGCATCAATGTCGTAGGAATTGGCTACACGATTTACATCGGTAGTGAATTCGAACACGAAATGCTTTCAGAAGCCGCTCAATTCATTCGTCAAGCACACGAACTCGGGATGATCGCTGTAGTATGGATGTATCCTCGTGGCAAGGCTGTTGCAGATGAAATGGACCCACAACTCATCGCTGGTGCTGCTGGCGTCG
>CAJJCQ010000089.1 GCA_905182725.1 uncultured Candidatus Poseidoniales archaeon | reverse complement strand
CCGGGATTATGAAAAAGAACAAATCTATTTCCTATAATACAAACTATTCATCTTCGCTTGGATACAACGGCGGATAGACAAAGTTCGGATTCTTGTCTTCATCCATTTGCACCACATAGACACCCGTGACCATCTCAGAGATGAACAGGTAGCCACGAGGATCGTACTGCAAGCCCCAATCGAATGGAATCATGCATGAGGCCCAGCAATCGGCCATGTCGTAGCCCAATGTTGTGGTCGGGTCTTCAATCCAGGTTGGACCTGATGGCAAATAGTAGCCCATGGTTTTGGTTTCTGCTAACTCGGCGATGGCAGGGTAACCGATTTCAGGCGCAGGTATGCCGTCAACCCATTCGACGTCTTGCCAAATATCACTGTGGTCTGTCACCCAGTTCCCTGCGTGGTAGTGCGTCCAGTAGACGTTGCCATTGGTGCCTGTATCGCCGTTGTGTGGGCTGTAGATGTAGCCCCCAGGGATGTAGTGGTGAGGGTGTTCGGTGCCGTCAGGTAGGATGCTTGATCCTGGTAACTTCCACTTGCTGAGCAAGAAAGGCTTGGCTGGGTCGGTGGTGTCGATGGTCCAAATGTAACCGGTGTGGTTGGTGTTGGTGCCGTACTCTGGAGCGATCATGGTCAAGTGGCGCCAGTTGATTCCAAATTCAGCATCGTTTGGTCCAGTGCCACATTCTGCGTCCCATGTTTCCATTGGGTCGGTGTCTTTGGCGCCGTTGCACAACAGGTGATCGTAAGGAACAGCGTAGTGAATCCAGCCGTTGCCGTTGAGTGCGCCAGTGCTGCCGCCCCATTCTTCGGAGGTGAGGTTGGCATGGCCGCCGCCGTCAGGGCCGTACCATCCATCGTCTGCGCTTGGGCAGCCAAGCCAGCGGCCGACTTCGTTGTCTTGTGGCCAGCTGATGCCTTCGGGGTCGGGGATTGCCGGGGGTGTTGAGACATCGACGATTCGGAGTCCAGCGTCCCAGTACGAGATGTAGAGTAGTTGTTGACCGGTGATTGGGTGCTTTGCAAGCACGTTATCGTGGTTGAAGATTGAACCACCGCATGTGGTGACAGGTTCAGGAGAGTACCCACCCCAGCGGATGATTTCCCGGCTGCTGTTTTGGTCTTCATCGGTTTGTGTTGGCAACCATGATTCGAAACCAAGCGGGACATAGAACACTTGTGTGCCCTTGTAGAAGGTTCCAGAATCGCCCTCAACCATTTCTGGATATGGGTCAGCGCCATAGAGGAAGAGGTGGCATTCTTCGTTCGCATAAATTACCGGTGCGTTTTCCCAGTCGCAGTCAACGTGCAAATCTTGGTTGTGGAAACCAGCCGGAGGGTTGTTCCATTCTGCAACCTTGATCGGTTCGTTCTTGTTGGCCACATAGATGACGTCGAGTCGGTTTGCACCGCTGTTGGCATCATCATCGGTAGGTATGGGGTCCAAATCACTGTTGGTCAATTCGTGATTGACGAGCACCCAATTGTTGTCCGGTGTCACCTTAATGTCGATCATACGCCCAATCTCGGCGTAGTATGTTGAGAGCAAAACAATGTTGTTTGGCTCAGAGATATCTAAAATTTCGAATTGGTTGTAGGATGAAACATAAGCATAGCAACCGCCGGTTCCGTCGGGGTTCTTGACGCAATCTTCCATGAAGTTGCCCTCGATGGAAATTTCAGACGAGTCACCAGGTGTAGGTCCGACGTTTTTGTATTCAGGGTAACATGGCCGTCCTGCCACATTGTCAAGTTCTTGAGGGGGTGCTACATTCCCATCGCAGTTGAGGTTGTGGTAATCGATGAGTTGCATGTTGTCGGTCTTCAAGCGGTGGGCCAGCAAATCCGTGTGGCTGTGGCTGTCATCCTCAATTTCAACAACTGGATCTACCCAATCGACGGTGGAAGATGAGTCTTCGACATTTTTATCGCCACCAAGCGCAAGATAGGCTGTTGCCGAGAGCAAACTGATAATCACCAAACCGACGAAAGCGTAGGTGATGAGTTGGTCTGCTGCTTCTCGGTCGATAAGGAGACGGTGTGGACGCATGACCGCTGACTTATGGTGACCTATTTCAAGTCGTCCTTTGTTCCGATTTGCTGAACCCATTGTGCGCTATGTTTTATTTATCTCCGATGAGGCCATTTGAACATGCGACGCAGCCTCATTCCCGTTTTGATTGTGCTCTTGTTCGGCGGCGTAGCCACAATGCCAGGGCTCTCCAGTGCGCACACAGCCAGCGCCTTCACCGTCCTCGTCAAGGAAAACGGATTCTCGCAAAGCGCGCCTGAAATCTTCCATAATGATTCCATTCTTTGGTACAACACCGATAACGCCTCGAACCTCACTCACCGCTTAGTTCACGACCACGACGGCGACGGTTTCTACAACGGAACGTTGGATTGGGACTCGGGCGAACTTCATGCGTATTGTGAAACCGATGAAAATAACTCCAAAGTCGATGCAACATGTAAGACCAGTTTCTTCATTGAATTCAATATCAATTGGACGGAAGGCGATTATGATTACCAAGATCTACGTTCTGACGGTATGGTGGCAAACGCCACCATCAAACTGTTCAAAGATATGGCCAGTCATAATGCATCGACTGCTCCAAGCATCGGCAGTAGTTTTGGTGTTATAGATGAAACTGAAGACGAGTCGATGGAAGAAGAAGCCCAGAACCCAATGACGGCTGAAGACGCCCTCCTCTACGTGGCGTTCGGTACCGGCGGAACGGCGGTTTTGTTGCTCGTACTGTTGGTCGTTCGTCGCTCAGATGATTCAGAAGAAGCATCCAGTGAACAAGAGTGATGTTCCACTTCTTCGTTTGTGGTTTGAATCGGTTGATTAACCTTGAATTGTTTGCTTTTTGACGGGGAAGGCGGAGAAAGGTTGTTCTTTGCAACCCCAAATCATACATTTGCCACTCACTCGCAATTGCACTCTATCATTGCCCTCGTTTTAATCATACGAGAGATTGAACCAATTGTCGCTCCAGTCCGTTTCGAGAGGAGGTTCTTCTTCCTCCAGTGACCATTCGGGTTCACTGGTTGATTCTGGGGAGACGTGAGATAACATGTCCAAATCTGGTGCGGATGGAATCGATACTTCGGCCTCATCTGATGTTTCGTTGATGGCAACCTCAGGAGTGGACTCGGGAACCGTTTCTGGAACGGGTTCAGGGGTGGACTCGGGAACCGTTTCTTGTTGTTCAAAAACAAATCCTTTGTCTTGACGAACTTCAACCAATTCTTCAACTGCCAGAACATCCTCATCGTTGGCTTCTGGTTCCATTTCATGCCCAATGAGCGCTGCTTCTGCCGATGGAGCAGTGTCGTGCTGTTCAGTAAAGGACTTGACAGGAGTTTGGCGTTCCATATCAAAGGCAGCAAAAGCGTTGGAGACTTCACCTGTTGGAGGGGGTAATGCTCGTTCCCGTTCTTCTGCCTTACGTCGTTCATACAAGGCTTGTTCTTCTAAGGCGGCTTTTTCTTGATTCATCTGTGATTCAACTGCACGCCACATTTGTGTTTCTTTTTCCTTTTTTGCAATGGATTCTTCTCGTTCAATCTGAGCTTCACTCGGCTCATCATAACGCTTCCAAAACCACCAAGAAATGACAATAAGAATCACTGAAACAAGAAGCCCAATCGCTAATGTTTCGACGAGGTCTTCCATGTCATCATCCCATCATACAAGTTCTGCATCTAATGTTGCATCAATCGAAAGGTGTTCAAACCCAGGTGCAACTTCGCCCAGAGCAACAATCAATTCATCGTCGCCACCCGGCAATGTTGAGATATCAACATCTGCACCGTTTGGAATATTTCGGTACAATGGTCGTCGAATAAGGAATTTGTTGAAGAAGATAAACAAGGTTGCAACGACTCCCCAGAAGAGGAAAATGATTGAGAGACCTTTTGGATTTGATGGATCCCATACATTTGGTGTATTCGCAATCATGTCGGTGAAGTAGGAAAGCATCAAAACTGCGAACAAGATTGGGAAAGCCAAATACATCAACAAATCCCACCATCGGCCAACATGCATGTCGTTATCGCCTGTGTTGATGAAATCATCTCGGAAAGCGGATACTCCAAAGCCAAGGTAGCCTTTGAATCCTGGCGGTGCAACACCGGCTTCGACACCAGACTTCCAACGGTAATAGCCATACTTCCAGATTGAGAAAGCAATAAACAGACCCGAGAACATTAATCCATATCCCCAAATGTGATCTTGGACTTCTAAGAACTCAGGGAAAGCAACACCATTGCTGTCAAGTTTGATCCACATCACTGCGGAAGGAAGACCGAACATAAACAAAGCCACACCGGTAAGAGCGACTGACTTTCCACGCTCATACCCGTGGTCGACGAAATTACGAACACATAATTCAACGGTTGAAATCATCGAAGTCATCGCAGCAAAAGAAAGCGCCAAAAAGAATCCTGCCATCATAAACAGCGGGCCAATAGGTGCAAACGGTGCGAGTGCGAATACTTCTGGCAAAGCGAGGAACGTGATGGCAGAAGAGCCGCCTGTCACGGTTGCCAGTGGGTCTGGGCTAACTGCAAAGATAGCGGAGAGCACAGCAAGACCGGCGATGATCGAGATGCTGTTATTTGCCAATCCCATGGTGAAAGCGTTGAGAACAGTATCCTCATCTTTACTCATGTAGACTGCATACGTGATACACATACCCATCCCTGCAGAACAAGACCAGGCGGATTGCGATAACCCGTTAATCCATACTTCGGGCTCCATTAACATGTCAAAGTCAACGGTGAACATGAACAAGGCTCCATCAAGAGTGCCATCGGAAAAGTCCATCCAAAGTGAAAGGAAGAGGGTGAGGAAGAGCAATGCAAACAAAGAAATCATCAGATAAAAGTTGACCTTCTCAATCGCTTTTGCTCCTTTCCAAATAGCTGCAAGCGTTAGAACAATGACCAAGAATTGGAAGAAAATAACTTGGCCTGGGTTTTGTAAAAAGGCATTCCAAACTTCTACTGTGTCGACGTCTTCACCGTTCAGTGCCCCGGTAATTCCGAGTTGGAAATATTTGATGGTCCAACCAGATACAACGGCATAATAGAAACCGATAGCGGTTGAGATCCATGCCGTCCATAGGCCCATCCAAGCGAATTTCTTACCAGCGAAAATACGGAATGTTCCGATGGTTCCTGTTCGACTTCTCTTGCCCATTGCATATTCTGCAATGACCAATGGAATAGACCACGCGAACAAGAAGATAAGCCAAGGAACAAGGAATGTTCCTCCGCCATTGGCCCCAACCATACGTGGGAAACGCCAAATGTTACCAGTACCTATTGCGGCACCAATTGAAGCAAAAATAAGGCCCATACGGCCGTTGAATTGGTCTGAATCGCCATCTTCTGCCATTCAATTCCCTCCTCAGTTATCTCCGACTTCAGCAGATTCGGCTGCTGCCAAGTCGATCTCTTCATCATCGGTCAGCATCATTCGCAAACAGACGGCTAAGCCGCCCCAAACAAAGGTCGCGGTTAATGCAAACATGAACAGAGAGCCAAGCACGCTACCGTAGGCCGCTCGATAGGATAGATCAAGCGTGTAATAATCACCATCTGCTGGATATTGATAGAAATCAGAACCTGCAAGCGTCGTCACCGATGCCTTGTAGTGTAATTTTCCAGTCGCTGTTTCTGAAATCGGAATCATACCTCGCAAGATCGTTCCGTTCCCATCAGAGGTTGTACATGCTCCTTCCAAGGCCATAACCTCGACCGATTCCCATGCCGTAGTTGACCATTCACTTGGGCCGTAATCGCTCTGCAAACGGCTTGGTTTGACTGTGCGCCATAGAAGTTCTGATTGAGACGCACTGAATGGGAAAGCATCAGCGACACAGATGTCGATTGGGATATCGCCTTCCGATGGAACAGCGATATCACCAGGTTCTTGCAAGTAGTTTTGCTGGGATATATTCGCAATCGCTAAATCCGCTCGCTCTCGAGGGTTGTCGCTGATATCAGCCATGTAAAAGGCAACACCGAGGTTGCGAACGGCAATATGGTCGATGTCGATTTCGTTTTGGTGGAATGCAGTTCCAATTTCCATAGTGTAGCAGTACGAGCCATGTACACCGTAATGCCAATCGCAGAAGTCACCGGTTGTTGGGTAAAGGTCACTTGACTGCATGTTGGTGTATTGAGTCATCTCTGCCATCTCATCACCGTGGTAAATCAGTTGTTCATGGTCTGTTGTTTGGCAATCTGCACAGTGGCCCCATGGATAGAGGACAAGTTCAGAGTAGGAGTGATAGGTGAGTGTGGCTTTGTATTCAGATTCGCCATCACCGTTATCGTCGTTCATTTCGGTCATGTCTTGGATGAAACGAGTTTCAGGTTCGGAGTTTCCACCAGCCCAATCTTCGTCTTTAACGCCGTCATTATCGTCATCTTCTCCGTCAACATTGTCTTCATTGACAAGGCCGTCACCATCGTTATCCTTGGTATCAAACGGGCCGGTATAGACGTCGTTATTGGAAATGCCAGCTTGTTCATCTTCCGATGGAGTACATGTTCCTGGAATAAGAGGGATTGTAGCGCCAAGTGGCCAGCCCCATTCAAATTGATAATTTCGGTTCAGAT
>CAJJCQ010000088.1 GCA_905182725.1 uncultured Candidatus Poseidoniales archaeon | reverse complement strand
AAGCGTGTTAATTGGCTCCAACTGTTTTTCTTGACCCAGTCACCGTCTTCTTGTACCCCGACACTTTTTTGAGCGCTCCAAGAATTTGTCTTTGGATCGTAAACTGGGGCCTGAGCCGCAAATCGCTTGGTCCAGTTGAATAATAACCCCAAATCCAATTCAATCTTGCGAGCACGATAAAGCATCCAATAACTCACTGCTCCCAAGATGAAAATTTGATAATTGAAATATTCAGGTAATGGTAAATCTTGCAAGAATTCAGGAAGCTCAAATCGGTCGAGTACAGCAAGAAGAACCATTGAGGCGTTCGCAATTAAAGCCACCATTGTGGCCTGCATCTTCTTTTCCCACGAACTTTCAGTTGTCAAGCGACTGAAAGAGTTCTGGGCGAGGTAAAGCATGTAGCCAATGAAAATCCACGGCATAAACCAGTCTTCTGCTTGCAGTATTGTTCGTGAAAGAACAATCGAAGCAAGCATAGCGAGGTGTGTCCAAGCCGATATTTTGTCCTTTTGTCGAGCGAATTCTGATATGCCAAATAACGCGAGAGGAATGATGACTTGCATCCCATCAAACCCAAATGTTTCTCGAAGTGGAATGTCGCCTAAGTTGGCAATTACGTCGGTCAAAAAGTAAGACGCTGCTAAAGCAGTAACTGTGAAATCTGCAACCCAACGGCGTGTTGCTTTGGCAAAAAAGAGCATGTAGGGTATCATCAAGAGTGTGATGATCCAAGGCAAAGCACTTCCATCATTTGGCAACATGACCAAGGCGGCCGCTAATCCAATCGGCATCCATGGCACTCGACGCTGTTGAACTGCTGGGAAATAGAAGATCAATACAGCAATCCAAAGAGCGACACTTAATCCAAAGATGTGATCGATTCCTAACTCAGACGATTTGATTGGACCAAGATGAAGATTCAATCCTTCCATACGTGCGATATACATGGCGAGTACGATTTCTCCAACCAGTACAATCGATGCTTTTTGTATTAATTCCGAACGAAGTTCTTGTCGAGAGGCGTAGTAACCTTGGATGGCGATAATGAAAATAAGCAATGACATTGCGCCACCAGCACCGTTAGTTTCGGCACCTGTGTTGAATACTTCAAAGAGAATTGGAGTGAGTCCAGAGACCACTGCCACAACCACAAAATTCAGTGCCTTATTTGAGCGCAGTGCCATTTCCATAGCCGCAAAACACAGTAGTATCAGAGACAGTCCCATTTCGTATGATATCGTGTTATCAGTCCATTTCATCCATGGGCCCATTCCGGCTGCAACCAAGACCAAAATTGGTGCATATGCAGCAACAGCACGGCCGAAGCCAGTTGCGCCTTTGAAGCGCTTCAACAGTTGAATTTCAGCGAAGATCAATGCCAACATGGCTGCAGTTTGAACATAGATTCCCTTTGCATTTGGATGCCATTCTACTGATTCACCTGTGGACGAGTCGACCAAGATGCCAGCATCGTATTCAGTCAGTGTTCCAAAGAGTTCAGTCCACCCCTGTCCAGTGACAAAGCCAATCAAAAACCGCGAACCCCAAATCGTTCCAATCGTTGCGAAAAAGAATCCTATGCCGAGCATGTAGTCTTGCACTTCATACAGAACAAAATCATTCTTTTTACTCTGGGCATAAATCCATCCAATGGCAATACCTGCAGATAAAAATCCACCTACGAACAAGATTAAGAAATCATCATTTGTTGCATCTTCTGCAAATGCAATTTGGAATAAACCGCCCCATATCGCTGCTAAAGCAATACACATCATAATCAGTTGTGAAAACTTCATCAGTGAACGATTTGCATCTGAAATCGTCTCGCCGGGTGCCCGAACCATCATTGGTATTTCGGTCTGTTCTGAATCGACATAAATCGCACTCGAGGGGGCTTTTTGGGTCGATTTAGCCAACAAACCTTGTGTTGGAACATTCATTCTTCGTGGTGCCGAACGTCTTGGGGCTGCCATAGCAATCAAACTAATGATTTACGATTAGGCTTTAACGGTTGACCCGTCAAAATGGGTGAAATGCCAAATCTCGGATGCGATTGTGTAGGTGGATTCACTTTACACTTTATTTCAATGGGTTCAAAAGTCGGGAGTGGTTGGGTTGAACTGGTGAAATGATGTTTGCATCACGAAAAGCAATTACTTTGCTCTGTTTGAGTATAATGGTTCTTCCAACTTTGGCTATGGCCGTACCGGTCTCCGTTGAACAGAAAATCGTTGAACAACAAGATTGGTGGATGGAAACGACACTCGACCGAAACGGAAACGGAATTGGTGACATGATTGAAGTTCACAAAGACAGTCCTCTTTTCCTCGACGAAGATAATACTCTTCCTCTTATCATCGACTTTGACCATACGCCAGGTGCAGACGAAATCGCCTTACTTGAGCGTGAAATTGATTTCCAACATCAATGGACATTGGAAGGGATTGATGCTTTAGCCGGTCGAGTTCCTGTTGAATACATTCGCGATGCAGCTCTCCTTCCAGGAGTCGTTATGCTCGAATTGGACGGTCTTCTTTCAGTGAATAACGGTGATGCAGCAGTTCTTCATGGCGTTGATACCGTTTGGGCAGACACTGGCTATGACGGTGCAGGTTCTGCAGTCGCTATTATCGACACTGGAATTGACGGTGCTCACGCCAGTCTTGACGACCTTGATGACGATAATTCGACCAACGACCCGAAGATTATCGCCTTCTATGATCCTGTGAACAATCCAAGTCTCACCAACGGAACTGAAGTGTTCCCATACGATGACCAAGGCCATGGATCTCACTGTGCAGGTACCACTGCAGGCACAGGTGCGCCAAATTACGAGCATATAGGAATGGCACCTCAAGCCTTCCTCGTCGGTGTCAAAGTTCTCGATGCTGGCGGTTCAGGCTCCTTTGCTACCGTTATGGCTGGGATGGAGTGGACCGTTGAAAACCGATTCAAATTCAACATCCGTGGTGCTTCGATGAGTCTTGGAGGCCCGGGGCTCGCAGAATGGGCTTCATCGGATGACGACAGTGTCAATCGTTATGCCAATGAAATGATGGCTGCTGGAATTGCAATTTTCATCGCAGCAGGAAACAATGCAGTTTCGGCTCAAATTGGAACACCGGGTTCGGCAGAAGATGCCATTACCGTCGGTGCACTCGACAAGAACTCCGCTATTGCGATTTATTCGAGTCAAGGCCCGACTGAAGAACTTCGAGTCAAACCGAACATTGCCTATGTTGGCAGCAATGTCATGTCTGTAGCCTTCAATTCTGGCGACCAATACACCGCCATGTCTGGAACTTCAATGGCGACCCCAGGGGCAGCAGGTGTTGCTGCGTTGATGTTCCAAGCGAATCCCGACCTTTCACCTTTCGACATCAAAAACATAATGCAAGAAACCGCAACCTACCGCTTGTGTATCTACATGGCTGCAAACGAACCTTGTGTTGAAGATGCTATCCCTAAG
>CAJJCQ010000087.1 GCA_905182725.1 uncultured Candidatus Poseidoniales archaeon | reverse complement strand
TTCCTTCTTCCAGTTACCATCATCGCTACTTGGAACGAAAAGAACGGTGCAACCTATTTCCCAATTCTTTTGGCTATGGGCGGCGCTTTGATTGGTGTCTTTGTTTCACTCGATTTGTTCATGTTCTATGTGTTCTGGGAATTGACATTGATTCCAATGTTTTTCCTGATTCTCATGTGGGGCGGAGCAGACCGAAAGTATGCATCACAGAAGTTCTTCATCTACACGTTCACAGCCTCTGTGGTTATGTTGCTCGGTTTGATTACACTCTACTTCTTCCAAGACCCGGTTAATCCATTGGATTATGCAGGATCAATGACCGGTCGAACCTTCGATATCCCTACGATTACTCAACATGCCCTGATGGAGAACAGCAACGGGAACTGGTATCTTGGTGCAAATATACAGAAGGTTCTGTTTGCAATGTTAATGCTTGGATTCCTCGTTAAACTCCCTGCAGTTCCATTCCACACTTGGCTGCCTGATGCACACGTACAAGCTCCAACTGGTGGTTCAATGCTGCTGGCTGGTGTCATGTTGAAGATGGGTGCATACGGAATGTTCAGACTTCCAATCAGTCTTTTCCCACATGCTTTACAGTATTTCCAACTGGCACTGCTGATCATCGGTATGGTCTCACTGGTTTGGGGCGCTATCGTCTGTCTTGGACAAACGAATCTCAAGAAAATGGTTGCCTACTCATCCGTTTCTCACATGGGAGTCATTCTCGTTGGTATCGCAACAATGCAGCCAATGGGATGGGCAGCAGCACTGTTCATGATGTTCGCTCACGGTATCATCAGTCCAATGCTGTTCGCAGTATGTGGCGCATTCAAGCACCATTACCACAGTATGGAAATTGGTGCTATGCGTGGAATGGCAAAGCATTCTCCTTGGCTTGCAACATCGATGATGTTCGCATGGATGGCCTCGCTTGGCCTGCCCCTCTTGGCTGGTTTCGTCGCTGAAATTATGATGTTCATTGCACTGTGGTATTTCCTCGCAGCTGAAGGATGGAGCGTCTTTTGGATGGTTGGACCAGCATTGGTTCTCGCCGTTACAGCAGCCTACTACCTTTGGTCGATGCAACGCACCATCTTTGAAGGTGGAGATGAAACTCAACCTCCAAGTTCTTTGCATGGTGAACCTGTTCCAGATATCGCTAACCCTGAGAAATTGGCAATGCTCATCCTTGCATTCTTCACTATCGTCTTTGGTGTCATGCCATGGATTGCATTGGATATGATGCACGACTGGACCATTCAAATCTTTGAAGGATTGATTTTGCCAGTTCTTGGCAATTTTAATGGAGGTGCCTGATATGTCGGAAATCACCACAATCGAACCGTTCACTGAAGGATTCGTCGAGGCACTTAGTCCGGAATTGATTCTATTTGCAGGAATGTTATTGTTGATTCTCGTTCCAAACTTGGGTAAAGGTACTTTCCGTATCCCAGGCACTCAAATTCGACTTCCTTGGCTCTTGGGCGGAACTCGCTTCAAGTTCTCGAGTGACCCACGTTTGCCGGCTTGGATTGCTTCAATCACGCTTGGTGGCGCCTTTTTGAATGTTCTTTACGTCTTTAGTCAAGGACTTGATCGTATTCTTATCGTTTCAGAATCTGGTAAGGAGTTGCTTCTCATCAATGGCTTTAGTCGTATCTTTGAAATGATTTTCTTTGGTGCTTTAGCCCTCGCAGCCTTCTCAAGTATGAATCGCCTCCAAGTCAAAGGGATTGGTTCAAAGATCTCTGAGAATGAGTTGTATAACAACCGTCGACAGGCAGATTTCTACATCCTCATGGTTACCTGTGCTCTTGGGATGTCCGTTGTTGCACTTGCCCAAGACCTGTTTGTTTTGTTCATTGGTCTTGAACTGGCTTCGTTCTCAACCTACGTTCTTGTTGCTTTCCTTAAGGAATCCAAAATCGGTGTCGAATCCGGTATGAAGTATTTCATCGTCGGTTCAGTTGCATCTGGCGTTGGCCTCTATGGTCTATCGATGCTCTATCTTTGGGCAGGCTCCCTGCAATTCAGCGTGCTTGCTGCTACATTTGCCGTATCTGGCACAACTGCCTTACCATTGATTGGTATCGGTTTTGTTTTGGTTGGATTCGGATTCAAAGTGAGTGCAGCTCCGTTCCACTTTGCTGCACCTGATGCCTACGCTGGTGCAATGAGTCCAGTTGCTGGTGTTCTTGCGACTGCGAGTAAAGCCATGGGAATGATTGGTCTTGTTCGAATGCTGTTAATTGTTGCAGCACCAGAATCCAGTGATGGTAGTGCTGTTTGGCTTGTTTGTCTGGGTGCTATGGCAGCGATTACCATGACATGGGGTAACTTAGCGGCACTTGGCAGCGATAATCCAAAGCGAATGCTTGCTTACTCTTCAATTGCACATGCAGGTTACATGTTGGCTGCTCTAACAGCAGTTGGGGCATGGAACTGGGATGCTGCAGTCGCTGGTGATGCAAGTGCAGCAGCCGTTGCAGTGATGACGGCTCTTATCTTCCATCTGGTGGTGCTTGTCGCCTTCAAACTCGGTGCTTTCCTCGTACTGTCGATTCTTGAATCTGAAGGCGGGGCCTCTCGTCTTTCTTCGCTCGGTGGATTAGCCAAGCGAGAACCTCTGCTTGCAGTTGCTATGTTCATCTTCATGATTTCACTTGCAGGTGTTCCACCAATGGCAGGTTTCCTCTCGAAGTTACTCGTCATCATGGGAATCGTTCGTGTCGCAGTTGGTGACATGGGTGCTGAAATTACCGATGGTGGAATCTATGCTCTTGGTGACATGCATTGGGTCTGGTGGCTTGCCTTGCTTATGGTCATCAACTCAGCCATTTCCGTCTTTTACTATCTGCGTGTCGTCGTTGTGATGTTCTTTGATGAACCCGAAGAAGGTCGTGAAGGACCTCTTCCACGAGGATGGCAAGTACGTGTTGCAATTCTTGCTTGTGTGCTCACCACTGTTTTGGTCGGTGTTGCAGGTGATTCACTGATCCGCATCTGTGAAATGGCAGCTCAAAGTCTCAACTATAACTGGTGAAGTGCTTAAACGGCTTATTGCGTCACAGTTCGACGCTTTTTTTGGGTGCTGTATTCAAGAAGGGTCGGCTGTTGGGGTGATTAGGTGAGACTGATTGGGTCGACGGTATGAAGAAAAAGTGGACGTAGAAGAGCTTGCTCGTCTTGAAAATCCTGAGAATTCATCAGGCGGTAAGATCCGAGTCAAAATGCCAAACCGTAAAATCAACGAAATGTTCGCATTTGCTGAACAAATTCTTGGTGGTCGTCGAGTCACAGTTCTTTGTGAAGACGGTGAAACTCGTATGGCCCGGATTCCTGGGAAGATGCGTCGCCGACAATGGGTTCGCGATGGCGATTTGATTATTGTCTGGCCTTGGGATTTCCAAGATGCCAAAGCAGATGTTAAACACCGCTACTCCAAAACACAAGCTATGTATCTCTCTCGTAAAGGCGTCTTGCCAAAGGAACTCGATTTCTTTGGTATGAATACTGCTAACGATGATGATGATGATGAATTCGCTGATACCTTTGGTATCGTTGACACTCCTGAAGAGGAAGTTGCTGCTGCCGCTGATGATGCTGATGATGACGAAGATGTCGATGATATGTTTGGCTCTGATGACGATGGTGACGATGATGGTGACGATGATGATATGTTTGGGTCTGATGATGAAGAAACCACTCCAGCAGAAGAAGTGGTTGCAGAAGTTGTTGCCGAAGTTGTTGCAGAAGTCCCTCACGTTCCAGTTGAAGAATATCCTGCAGAAGATGAAGGCGGCGAGAGTGACGACGATGACGACGATCTCGAAGCCTTATTCGGTTGAAGTCATATGAATGCATGACCATGAGGTGTGCGTATGGCAGATGAAGACGAATGGAACGACGAGTTGGCCTCAAACAAACGCCAACGTAAGCGCCGCCGTCAGCATCGTGATGCCCGTAAGACCAACAGTTCTGAAAAAGGCAAAGACGATATGTTTGCCCGTTCTGAAGAAGACCATTTTTTGAGTAATCTCGAAGCTAAATCTGGTGCTTACAATTGGATGAAAGAAGACCGCTACAAGCGGATGTTCCGAGATATTGAATCGAAAATCCAAGGTGCAATTGGAGAAGGAACCTATGATTGGGTTGACCGCCGAGTCTTCGACCAAGTGTTTGATCGGATGACATTGATGTCACTGTACAAGTTGATGCAAGCAGGAACCGTCGATACGATTGATTTCCCAATTGCTCGAGGGAAAGAAGCACACGTATTCCACGCCACTGATATTGATGGCAAGACCATCGCCGTCAAGATTTTCCATACATCGAATGCGGTCTTCAAAAATTTGATTCAATACATCGAGGGTGACCGAAGATTCGGAGGCCTCCGCCGCCGTCATCGAGACCTTGTTGATATCTGGGTGCGAAAAGAACATCGTAATCTCTCAAGACTAGCGCGTTGGGGATTGAATGTCCCTCGACCGATTGGTATTCACAAGAATGTCTTGGTAATGGAATACCTCGGAACTAAAATTGCAGCATCACCGAAACTTCGCGAAGTAACTGTTGAAAATCCGGAAGTTGTTTTTGAGGACTTGCTTGAGTTTTTGGCAATTTGCTGGCAAAAAGCAAGTCTTGTCCACGGTGACTTTTCACCGTACAATATTCTGTGGCACAACGATGCACCGGTCGTTATTGATGTCGGTCAAGCGGTGATTAAAACGCATCCGAGGGCTCAAGAGTTCTTAGTTCGTGACGTAACTCGTTTAGTTGAGTGGTCCAATAAAAACGGTATTGAAGTTACATTGGCTGAAGCAATGTATGAAGTTCTCAACATGAACCTTGACCATGTGAAGCAGATTACCTTTGATGAAGAAGAGTAATCACTCTTCGCCCCAACTGACGCCTTCATCTTCTTCGAGTTCCATCATTTTGGAAACTGCTTCTTCATCTTCAGGGTCGACTTGTGAAGCACGCATTCTACGAGAACGGCGTTTAGCGAGGTCGGAAAGTCCAGGAACTAATTCTTCAAACCCGGCATTGGACACTGGGAGGTCTTCTCGTACTTCGATGGATTCGAGTTGGCGGTTGGTTATACGAGATCGTCGACGGTCTCGCTCAAGGAAGTTCAGAACAGTTCCATGCTCTGCACCGCCAGCAATCATCTCGACCGCTTGTCGAGCAGCAGACAATCCTTCTTCTTCTCCAACCAAGACCACAGTTGAATTATAAATTGTAATTTGAGTATCGGTGAGTCCTTCAATCAATTTTCTGATTTTACCATCGCTTCCGATGATACGTCCTCGAATACGGCGTTGCTGGTTCGATTTTTTACCGACAAACTTTCGGATATCAACCAATTCAAAGAAATGGTGGTCATCAAGTAACTGAATCGCTGCTTTTGGTGCCATTCCACGGCCAATTGCCTTAATGACATTTGGGAGTTTCATTGCTTTTACGGGGTCATAGGTTCCCGGTTCGCCCCAGAGAACTTCGACATCGCCAGTCTCCGAATCGATATTGAATTCTTTACACCCTGCAGCATATCTCAACGACTTTGCAGTCGCTCCTTTGACTCCAATAAGAACCGCAATACGATTCATTGGCACTCGCGGTAGCGGTTGGCGCATGGCTATTCCTGCGGCCGACCTCTTTTCGATCTCTTGTTCGCCGTTGCAGTATGGTAATTGCAAATCCGGTCAAGATTAACAGCACTATTGAAGGGGCAAATGAAGGCACTAATCCCGGAGAACCGATGGCTGCTCCAGTGACGACCATGTGGTTGTAATTATTTCCTTCATCGTATTCATCGATGACATTGACATAATCGATCACGAGGCGTAAATCGAACTGCCCA